>JBBKVZ010000171.1:0-3096 GCA_037968715.1 Pseudomonas sp. | reverse complement strand
GACGTGCTGGTGGTCGACGAAGCTTCGATGGTCGACTTGGCCATGATGGCCAAATTGCTCGACGCCTTGCCGGCCAATGGCCGCTTGATTCTGCTTGGCGACAAAGACCAACTCTGCGCGGTGGAAGCCGGCGCGGTGTTTGCCGAGCTGTGTGATGGCCGTGGTTTTAACGCCAGTGCCGCCGCTGAGTTAGAGCGTCTGACCGGGCAAACCGTGCCAGTTGAAGCGCCCACCTCGATGCTCGGCGATGCCGTGGTGCTGCTCACCCACAGCCATCGCTTTGCCAACGACAGCGGCATCGGCGAACTGGCGCGGCGCATCAATGGCGGTGACGCCCGTGGCACCCTGAGTTTGCTGCAAGAAGAGCGCGCCGATCTGCATTGGCAAGCCGCGCCGACACCGCACGCCTTGCTGGAGCGTATCGAACAGGGCTACGCGGCTTATTTGCAAACGGTACGCAGCGGCGAGCCGGGCGAGGCGTTTGTCGCCTTTAACCAGTTTCGTCTGCTCACCGCCCAGCGCGAAGGCGCCTATGGCGTGGCTGGCTTAAATGAGGCACTGGAGGCTCGCTACAAACGTCGCTTGCGCCTCGGCGCGCGCGACCGCTGGTATGCCGGGCGGGCGGTAATGGTGCAAAGCAACGACTACGCCTTGGGGCTATTCAACGGTGATATCGGCATTTGCCTGAAAACCGCGCAGGGCTTGCGGGTGTTTTTTGAGGGCGAGAATGGCGCTGAGCAAAGCCATCGCGCCTTCAGCACCACCCGCCTGCCCAGCCACGAAACGGCATTTGCCATGACGGTACACAAAAGCCAAGGCTCGGAATTTAGCGAAGTGTTGCTGGTGCTGCCCGAGCAATCCAGCCCGCTACTGACCCGCAGCCTGTTCTACACCGGCATCACTCGCGCCAAGCATAAAGTGGAAATTTGGGCCCAGGCACCGCGTATCAGCGAAGCGGTGAATACCCGCGCCGAACGCGCCGCTGGACTGGCGCAGCGCTTGACCAGCAGACCAACGGCGCAGTCAACAGTCGACGCTACCACTCAACAACTGGGGTTATTTGGCTAGCGTGCAAGGCTGCAAGGTCGCTTGTGGCTATGGCCAAGCGGGCAAAATAGGTGAGCAGCACACCTCGGGTTGCAATAATTGGCCGGCAGACTGAGCCTCCTGACTGCCGGCGAGAATCTTCACTCATGTTATCAATCATCAAGGGCTTGCCAGGACGGCTGCCGGTCTTGAGTCCATGGGCATGGGCGCGGTTGTTGCTGTTGTTGACGATGGCTTATCTGGTGTTGGTGCTGCATCTGGATCAACGCCTGTACTTCTCAATCAAAACTGCATGGCAGCAAAGTGAACAGCAAGAGCATGGCCTGCGCTTGGCGCACTATCGGGTTGCGATTGATGCCAAGCCAGTGGCGGGGGTTAGCGGCAATCTTTCGGGCCTGACCTATGACGAGCAACGCGAGCAGTTTTGGGCCGTGGTTAATAATCCGGAAGAATTGCTCGCCTTGAGTAAGGACGGCGAGCTATTGGGGCGTTACCCACTCAGCGGTTTTAGCGATGTTGAGGGCGTCACGTACCTAGGCGATGATCTGCTGTTGTTGGTCGAAGAGCGCGCTCAAACACTGGTGCTGGTGGCCGTACCTGAGCGACCTGGGAGCTTATCGCGGGCGGGGGCCAAGGTCCTCACGCTGGGCATTCCGAGTGGCGAAAATCAAGGTTTTGAAGGCTTGGGTTATGACCGCAGTGGTGATCGGTTATTTGTGGTCAAGGAGCATTCGCCGCGCAAGCTGTATGAAATACGTGGGCTGAAAAGCAGCATGCAAGGTCATTTCAATCTGCAGGTAATTGACCGCGATAAGTGGCTCGCCGATAAGGACTTTGCCGCTGATCTGTCCTCGGTGGAGTACGACCCCGTTAGCGGTCATCTGCTCTTGCTCAGCGATGAATCGAAGCTACTGATGGAGCTGGATAACGCGGGCTCGATGGTCAGCTTGCTCTCGTTATTTAGCACCTTTGCCGGCCTACACAGCAGCGTACCGCAGGCAGAAGGTGTGAGCCTAGACGCGCAGGGTAATCTCTATCTGGTCAGCGAACCCAATCTGTTTTACCAGTTTGTGCGCCAGTGATGGTGCGTGAATTGCTCAGGTTGCACGGCGTGCAACGCTACTCCCCCGGAATATCCTTGCGCAACTTCACTGGCGCACCTGGTTGGCGCTTCTTGGCCAGCGCCGAGCGCATGCGGATATTGATGGCTTCAACGCCGAGCGAGATGGCCATGGCGAAGTACACATAGCCCTTGGGCACCTGCACATCGAAGGCTTCGGCAATGAGCAGGGTGCCAACCATGGTCAAAAACGACAGGGCGAGCATCCTCAGGCTGGGGTGGCTGTCGATAAAATCGCCGATGCTGCCGGCGGCGGCCATCATCAGCAGTACGGCGACGATGATCGCCGCGATCATCACCGGCACATTGTCGACCATGCCGACGGCGGTGATTACCGAGTCCAGCGAGAAAACAATGTCGATAATGGCGATCTGCACGATGCAGCCCAGGAAGCCGCCGGCCATGCTTTTCGGCTCGTTGAGGGTTTCGTCCTCACCCTCCAAACCATGATAAATCTCCATGCTGCTCTTGTAGAGCAGAAACAAACCAGCGAAGAATAGAATCAAATCTCGCCCGGAAATCCCTTGGCCCAGCAGGTTAAACAGGTCGCTATTGAGGCGCATCACCCAGGTGATCGAGAGCAGCAACATAATCCGCGTGAGCATGGCCAGCGCCAGGCCAAAGAACCGCGCCTTGGGTTGCTGCTCGATGGGCAGCCGGCTGACCAGAATCGAGATAAAGATGATGTTGTCGATGCCAAGGACGATCTCCAAAGCGGTCAGGGTCAAAAACGCGACCCAGATCTCTGGACTCATTAGCCATTCCATATATGTGCCTCAAAAGGGGGTAGGTAGAACCCGCGAAAGTTCTTAGCTTTAGTCGACCTGGGCCAGTTGTTGCTCGAGGCTTTCCAGATGTTCCAGCGCCAGCATCCAAGCCTCTTCCAGCTCGCTTTCGCGGGCCTTCATTTTGGCTTGTTCGGCAAGAAG
>JBBKVZ010000170.1:0-2620 GCA_037968715.1 Pseudomonas sp. | reverse complement strand
GCGTCCTTGATCGGCTTTGCGCTGATTGGCGGCATGCTGTTTGCGGTTCGTGATCAGCTGGTGCGCAGTGATGTGCGCTTGTTACGCAGCCTGTCCGCGGTGTTGTTAGCCGGTTTGGTGTTTATCAATTTGGCGGTGTTGTTCGTGCTGCCTTGGCAGACTGCGAGCGCGGTGTGGGGCGGCTGCGGGTTGCTGATTATCTGGCTGAGCTTGCACCTGCAGCAGCGCGCCAGTTTTGTCTTTGGCGTACTGCTGCAGGTGATTGGTGGAGCGGCATTCTTATTGGCCGGGCCGTTGCTAAAGGGCGCGCTGCAGAGCGAGGGGCTATCGCCGCTGGCCCATGCTGGGTTCTGGACACCGTTGGTGTTGGGCGTAGCTGCGCTGCTGGGCGCTTGGCGTTTGCATCATGTTTTGCGCCGCGACGCGGCTGGGGACTTGGGCCGCTTGCGCCTCGAGCGTCTGTCGCAGCTATTGCTGGTTTGGGGGCTCGGTTGGTGGACCTTAGCGTGGACCGCTGAGGTGCTGCGCTTTGCCTCTGCCGAGTGGCAGACCAGCCTGTTGCTGTTAGCACTGGCGCTCAGTGTCGGCGTGGCTGGGCTGTGCGCCTTGCGTGCCCATTGGCGCGCACTGGCGCGGGTGACCAGTTTGTTAATCCCGCTGGCGGCACTCCTGCTGGCGCTGGCCTGGACATCCGAGTGGAATCCGGCGGCGAACTTCGCCTGGCTGGCATGGGGGGTGCTGTTTGCCGTGCACTTTGCACTGCTGCGTAAGCTGCCTAACCTACTGCCGGCGCGCGCTTGTCGGGCCGCGCATGTCTTGGGCTGCTGGCTGCTGCTTGGCCTGTTGGCGCTGGAGTTGCGCTACTTACTGGCGCAGTTGGCTGAGCATTACAACGCATGGCGCTGGCTAGGTTGGGCGCTCGTGCCCAGCGCCTATTTATGGCTGATGGCGCAACCGGCCACACGTCTCAATCGTCTACCGTGGCCATTCAGCGCGTATAGCCGTGAATACCAAGTGTTGGCTGCCGCGCCTTTGGCCGCGCTGATGCTCGGATGGTTTTGGTTGGCCACGATGGCCAGCGACGGCGCGGCCGAGCCGTTGCCCTATATTCCGCTGATTAACCCGCTGGAGATCGGCCTGTTGTTCGCCTTGTTCGGCGTCTGTCAGTGGTTGCGTCGCGGCTTACCGCAGCTCGGCGTACCTGTATTGCGCGCCGAGCAGGCCGCGCAGTTGATTGCCGGCCTATCGCTATTTGCCTTGCTTACCTGCGCGGTATTTCGTGCTGCGCATCACTGGGGCGGAGTGCCTTTTCAGCTGTCGATGTTGCTCGACTCAATGCTGGTGCAGGCCGGTTTGTCGATCGTTTGGACCTTGATTGCCTTGCCGCTGATGATTGTTGGTCATCGGTGCGCTAGGCGTGAGCTGTGGCTGGTCGGAGCGGGGCTGATTGCCTTGGTAGTGGCCAAGTTGTTTTTTGTTGAGCTGGGCAATCAAGGCGGCTTGGCGCGAATCGTCTCGTTTATCGGGGTCGGCGTATTGCTGCTGATCGTCGGCTACTTTGCTCCGCTGCCGAGTGGCAAGGCGGAGCCTGAATTAGAGCAGGTCAAACCATGAGTCAGATTTTTTTAGCGCGCTGCTGCACGGGGTTGTTGGCGCTAGCGTTGAGCAGTTTGATGCCGCTGGCGGTGGCGCAAGATGCTCCTGCCGATTTCACCCTGCAAGTGCCCTTGACCTTGAGCGGTGAAGGGCCTTGGTATCGACTGGAATTACCGATGGCAGTGCTTTTTGCTGCGCAGTTTGCAGACCTGCGCGATGCCCGGGTGTTTGATGCCGAAGGCCAAGCGCAGGCTTATGCCTTGACGTTGGGGCGCACCTCGCAGCGGGAAAATATCCAGCAAACTGCGGTTAAGTGGTTCCCCTTGCGCGGGCCGAAAGATGCCCCACTTGATGCGTCAGGAATTCGCGTGCAACGCAGCAGTGCTGGCACCTTGGTCGAGGTGACGGCAGCCGCGAGCGCCGCGTCTGCGGAGGAGCAGTTACGTGGCTGGCTGCTTGACGCCAGTGCTATAACGGCGCCACTGGAAAAGCTTCAGCTCAACTGGAGTGGAGATGCCGAAGGTTTTCAGCGTTTTTCGATTGAGGCCAGTGATGACCTGCAGCACTGGCAAAGTTGGGGCGAGGGACAAATTGCGCGTCTGTCCTTTGCCGATGAACAGTTGGAGCAACGCAGCATCCGCTTGCCCGGCGCACGAGCGCGCTATTTGCGCCTGCTCTGGTTGGCGCCGCAACAAGCCCCAGCGTTGACGGCGGCAGAGTTGTTTAGCCGTGCCAGTGACACGCTACCGGCCCCTATGGCGTGGTCGGCGGCCATTGCCCCAAGTAGCGTTAAGCTGGGCGAGTACCGCTGGGACTTGCCCTTAGCGCTGCCGCTGGAACGGATCAAAATCGCTTTGCCGCAGGCTAATACCTTGGCTCCGGTACAGCTCTTCGGCCGCCGGGATGCTAAGGCGCAATGGCAGTCGCTTGGTCGCAGCTTGCTGTATCGGTTGCCACAGGCGGGCAATGAGTCACTGCAGGAACAGATTGAGCTGTACGGCGCGCCAGTGCAGCAGCTCAAGTT
>JBBKVZ010000169.1:0-4118 GCA_037968715.1 Pseudomonas sp. | reverse complement strand
AGGGTTTGCAACGCTTGTTCTTCGCTGAGGTGGCGCAGGAAGCTAAGAATTAGCCCGTAGCTGATGCCCAGTTGTTGCTGACCATCCTTGAGCGCTTGGCTGATGCCGTTAAGCACCACTGCAAAGGGGATGCCGCGGTCGGTGTGGGTTTGCGGGTCGAAAAACGGCTCAACGTGAATAACGTTCTGCGCCTTGCACTTTTGCAAGTAGGCCCAGGTCAGGTCGTAGAAGTCCTGCTCGGTGCGCAGTACATCGGCGCCTTGGTAATAAAGGTCGAGAAATTCTTGCAGGTTGTTGAAGGCGTAAGCCGTGCGCAGGGTTTCGACATCCGCCCACGGTAAATTGATGCGGTTGCGTTGCGCCAAAGCGAACAGCAGTTCCGGTTCCAGCGAGCCTTCTAAGTGCAAATGCAGTTCAGCTTTAGGCAGGGCGTTGAGCCAGTCGTACATAAAAAATGCTCTCGTTGGATGGGTGAGTGCCGGAATTCTAAACTTTGTTGAGCGGCAAAGGGGGCTAGCAACTGTTGCTGTTACGCGCTGGTTGTTTTTCATACAGTGCTCGCCGGGCATTGCTGGGGCTGGCCTGTAAGCACTTGTTACAGGTTTATCCACAGACTTGCCCCCGCTATTTGGGGGTAACTGTGCGACGGCTTAGGCACGCCTAAATGGCAGTCAATTTAGACTGTTTATATTCGAAAAATCCGTAACTAATCAGTTGCTTATCTTGGCTTATGGCTGCGCGGCAAAGGTTGGATGAATTTCGTACAGTTGCCGCAGACGCTAGTGTCGCGTGTTCTGCAGGCAGTCATCCTCGGCTTATCCACAGATGCCTCCACAGGTATTGGGGGTAACTTACTGGTGCGTTGCCGTGTTGTGGATTAATCGCTGGCTATGCATTGCGCTGTGATGGGCGATAGCAGGTGGTTAGCGCTGCCCGCGCAGATAGCTGTGCGTTGCTGTTGCGTGGTAAGTGCCTGGTAAGTGACGGTTTAGAGGGCTTAGATTAAAAAACGTACAGTCAACTTTAGGCCACGGCCCAACGGGTTTGGCGAGGTCTATGCAAGGCTTGTCCACAATGTTGTCCCCTGCCGCTGTGGGCAACTGTAGCGTGCCGTTGCGCCGCTGGGTAAGTACCCGTTAATAACCTGTTTGATCGGTAAAAAGACTGTAGAAACAGCGGTTTATCCACGTCGTTAAGCGCCTTGGTTAAAAACTGTACGGTGCTCTGTATGCCACGCTGGACAAGGCTGCTGGCCGACTGCCCCAAGCTTATCCACAATCCTGTGCACTGAATTTGTGGGTGCTTTGTGCTTATTCATGGGCTGGCCGGTTCCGTGCGCCGGTAAACCACTATTACGGTGGATAACTGCCGCTGCTGGCCGGGACGGCGCTGACTAGCTGCGACAGTGCACAGGCGCAATTCGGGTTGTATAAAGCTAACTAATTGATCAGATTTATCCGCTGTGGCGCCGTTTTCGACGCAAAAAAACATCGTGGCTAAAACGGCGCCTACTGGGCGCGGGCACGGGGTTATGCGCCGGCCTGTTCTGCACGTCGATAGGCATAGGTGTCAGCAAAGCGCGCCAGCAGATACTCGGCGCTGGTTACGCTTGGGTATTTGGCTGGGTTGGCGGCGTCCGAACAGTTCGGCAGGCAGCTGATTTCGGTGTCCGGGTGCGGCTCAGCGAAGAAGGGCATGGCGTAGCGATCTACCCCCAATGGGCTGATTACCCGGTGCGGTGTTGAGGTGTAACGGTCGTTACTCCAACGGGCGAGCATGTCGCCAATATTCACCACAAAGCTGTCTGCAATCGGTGGTGCATCAAGCCACTCACCGTCGCGGTTGCGTACCTGCAAACCACCGGCGTCATCCTGATAGAGCAGGGTGATACAGCCGTAGTCGGTGTGTGCTCCGGCGCCTTGCTGCTCGGCGCTGCTGGCGGTATGCCGCGGCGGGTAATGGATCATGCGCAGTACGCTAATGGGTTCGTGAAAGCGTCTGTCGAAAAAATCGCGCTCAATGCCCAAGGCCAAGGTCATGGCGCGCATCAGGGTCTTGGCCAGTTCCTGCATATCGATGTAGTGCTGTTCCATCAACTCGCTCCAGCCGGCGAGATCAGGGTGGCGATTGGGGCCACGCAGCGGCTTACCCGCCAGCACCTCAGGGTGTTCACTGGGCATATGGAAACCCATATCGAAGGTTTCCTTGAGGTCGCTCGGCTTGCTGGGGTCTAACTGCTCGGTAGCGATAGCGCCGTACCCACGATGGTGGGCGGTCTGGGTGATATCAATCTGCAGTTTGTCCGCCGCCGGCCGGGCGAAAAACTGCTTGGCCGCCGCCAGTAGCGCATTGATCCGCTCTGCACTGATTGGGTGGCCGGTGATGTAGAAAAAGCCCCACTGACGACAGGCGCGGTCGATCTGTTCGGCCACGGCAGGCCAAGCGGCTTCGTCAGCGCTATAGAGGGGGGCGATATCGATAATCGGTAGGGTGTGCATAGAAGCTCCGGGTGGGGCAATGCTGCGAGTCTTCTCGTACCCAGGGCAGCGAAAAAGGCTGACCCCGTTTGTGGAGCCAGTCTTTTGATGCGGTTCTGCTGCTGATCAGCAGGGACGGCATCGGTGTGATTGTGGGAGGGCCGCTCGGCTCCTCCCGCAGGCGGCGTTAGCCGCTTACTTGGGCAGTACTGCCTTTACGTTTTCTAGGTAATAGTTCATCGAGGCGAGTTCGGCGTTAGTGGCGACTACGCCGGCCGGGATTTTTTCGACGCCATCTTGGTCCTTAATCGGCCCAGTAAACGGGTGGAAGGCACCGCTTTTGATGTCTGCGATCATCTGTTCGGCCTCAGTTTTCACGTCAACCGGTACTAGGTCGCTGATTGGCAGGCGTACAGTGTCTTCAGCCAAGCCGCCCCAGAAATCTTGAGATTTCCACGTGCCGTCGATCACCGCTTGGGTGGATTTTACGTAGTGTGGGCCCCAATCGTTGACGATCGAAGTAAGCACTGATTTTGGTCCGAAATGCGCCATGTCCGAGGCGTAGCCCACGGAGTAAACACCACGACGCTCAGCAGTTTGGATCGGCGCTGGGCTGTCGGTGTGCTGGAACACCACGTCCACGCCCTGATCGATCAGCGCGTTGGCGGCATCCGACTCTTTGCCTGGATCAAACCAAGAGTTGACCCACACCACCTTGATTTCACTGCCTGGGTTGTACTTGTCCAAGGCAAGCTGGATGGCGTTGATATCACGGATCACTTCTGGAATCGGGAAGGACGCGATATAGCCGATTTTCTTGGTTTTGGTCATTTTCGCCGCGAGGAAACCGCCGACGTAACGGCCTTCATAAGAACGCGACAGGTAGGTGCCGAGGTTCTTATTTTGCTTGTAACCGGTGGCGTGTTCGAAGGTGACTTTAGGGAACTGCTTGGCAACTTTCAGCGTTGGGTTCATATAGCCGAAGGATGTGGTGAAAATCAGGTTATACCCACTTTTGGCCATATTGCGGATGACGCGCTCAGCGTCCGCACCTTCGGGCACGTTTTCCACGTAGCTGGTTTCAACTTTGTCGCCGAGTTCTTTGATCACCGCTTGGCGACCTTGCTCGTGCTGATAGGTCCAGCCGTGGTCGCCAATAGGGCCGATATACACGAAGCCAACCTTGAGTGGGTCAGCGGCCGAAGCGCTCAAGGTGGCGCTAAAGCCAAGGGCGGCAACGAGGGCTCGCAGCAGGGGTTGTTTGCTCTTCTTGTGCATGGTCAATAGAACTCCAGATAGGTATTGGGTATGTCGCGGTAAGCGGCTGTCAATTGAGTTGCAAAAAGCTGACCAACAAGACAGTTCGCGGGTAAGAACCGGTGCTTAGGCAGAATCCCGCTTGAGCAGGACGCTGTGCCGATGCTGTGCTGCTGCATAAGGTGGCAGGCGTGCTGCTCGATGGTGCTTAGGTGTGCTCAAGAGCGCGCCTTCATGCAGGGCTCAGTGCCCAGATTGCCAAGGCTTACCCAGCGATACCGGGGCGAACAGGCGGGTCTTGATCGCATCGCGTGAGAGCAATACCAGCACCAGAATGGTCGCAACATAAGGCAGCATGGCGAGCAGATTTGACGGGATCGACAA
>JBBKVZ010000168.1:0-19006 GCA_037968715.1 Pseudomonas sp. | reverse complement strand
CTCGAACCCTCGCCATACACATGGGACAGGTGAGTGAACACATGCACCTGCTCGCCTTCGCCGCTCAAGGCATCACGCAAGCTCGCTTCCAGCTTGTTCAGCAGGTTATCGACGTTCGACCAGTCGGTGGCGGTCTCTAAGGTGTCTACCGCGTAACCGGCTTCCCACAAACCATGGCGCAGGTACGGGAAGCGAAAACGTCCCTCAGCCCACTTGTTGCCCAGCAAGGTGCCGGTAAACACCCCACCGTAACTTTTCAGTAACTTCTTCGCCTGTTTGAGCGAGGCGGCATTTTGCTGACGATTGCCGGTCACGCCGAACGTCAGCATGCACTTGCCTTCGCCCGCGCCGCGCAACTTGAGGTACTTCTCCAGCAGGGCGATTTGCCCCGGATGGCCGGCTAAGGCTAGTTGTGTCTGAGTTTCAATGGCGTTGGACACCCGCAGCATCGACAACGGCACCCGTGCTTGGGTCAGGTTGCGCACCGCCAGCAAGGCCTGTGACCAAGACGGCAAGAACACCGCGTAAAAACGCTCCTGCTCAGCCAAGCGAGTGACCCGTACCTTGACCTCTGAGACTATCCCGAAACGCCCTTCCGAACCCATGATCAACTCGCGTAAATCCGGCCCAGCAGCCGAGGCCGGGAAAGTTGGAATTTCCAGGGTGCCAGCGAAGGTTTCCAGCTTGCCGCCGGCGAACACTTGCTCTATGCGCCCATAACGCAGCGATTGCTGACCGCTGGAACGAGTCACTACCCAACCGCCGAGGGTCGACAACTCCCACGACTGGGGGAAATGCCCGAGGGTATAACCACGGGCGCGCAACTGACTCTCCACTTGCGGGCCGTTGGCGCCGGGACCGAATGTGGCGATTTGACTTTGTTCGTCCAACTCCAGCAACTGACTCATTCGCTCCAGCGACAGGCACAGCACCGGCTTATCACTCGCCTGCGGGTTGATATGCCCAGCTACCGAGGTGCCGCCTCCGTAGGGAATCAACAACACGTCATGGCTAACCGCCCAGCTCATCAGCTCGCGAATTTGCGCAGCGGTTTCCGGGTAAGCAACACCATCGGGAAACACCCCAAAATCGCCGGAGCGCATCGCCAGCCAGTCTGGCAGGCTCTGGCCACGGGCATGCCGCACGCGGTCTTCGGCAGCCGTCACCACCAGCGCATGGGCCGCTAAACGCGAGGCCGGCACCTTGGCCAGCACCTCGGCTAAGCTGGCATCCGGCAACACCTGACCGGCACCGATTAAGTCGCTAAGAAACGCCGCGCCGTGTTTAGGTAACTCCACCACCGTCGCCTCATCACCCCAACCGTTCCAACGCCGCATGCTGCTCTCCTCGCTCGATTATCTGTGCGGCGGCCAAATGCCAGTTTCGAAGCCGCCCTTAGGCTGCCTATACTAGCTGGCCGCTGCGCACCGTCACTGTCCAAACGTGCCAGCGCCAGTTGCCAATCAAGACAAGCCTCCCAAATAAGAACCACAACATGCCTAGCCTTGGTTACACCTCAGTTCCCGCCTTACTTAATTACCTGCGCTATGCCGAGCATCTTGGCCTAGACACTGACGCGGCGCTGAACGCGGTGCAGATCGACCCCGGGCAGTTGCGCGACAACAGCCAACGCATGCCCAGCGAGGCCCACGAACAACTGCTCGCGCACTTAACCAAGATCAGCCACGACCCACTGTTTGGCCTGCATGCCGCGCGCTTCGTGCAACCCGGCTCATGGAGTGTACTCGGCTACATCACCATGAACTGCGCCACCCTCGGCGAGGCCATGAGCCGGATTGTGCCGTATGAAAAGCTGGTCGGCGACATGGGCGTCAGCCGCATCGAAGTGGGTACCGAGCAGGTGCAGATGATCTGGACTTGCCGCCATCAGAACCCAGAAATTCGCCGGCACATGGTGGAAAACGTGCTGGCCTCTTGGTTGCAGTACGCACGCTGGATTGCCGACATGCAGCGCTCGCCAGACGAGGTCTGGTTCGAGCACCCGCAGCCACCCGGCACCGAACTGAGCGACTATGCAGCCGTATTCGGTTGCCCGATAAAATTCGAGCAACACTGCAATGCCTTACTGGTGCCGCTGGCATACCTCGGCGTGCCGCTGCGCCAAGCTGATGCCAATTTACTGCGCACCCTGGAAGAACACGCCCTGACCCTGATGGCCGGGCTGGACGGCGACGAGCCGTTGCCTCTACGGGTGAAAAACGCCCTGCGCCTGTTGCTCAAAGATGGTTTGCCGCGTAAAGAACGGGTCGCTGAAAAATTCAACATGACCGTACGCACCCTGCAGCGTCACCTGCAACACGCCGGCAGTAGCTATCAGGAAATACTCGACCAGCTACGCCAAGAACTGGCCGAGCATTACCTGCTGCGCAGCGACCTGCCCATCCAGGACATCGCCCACTACCTAGGCTTCACCGAATCGCGCTCATTCCACCGCAGCTTCAAAGGCTGGACCGGCATGACACCGGGGGAATACCGGCAAAAAAGCGGCTAGAAATATTGCGAAACAGGCCACGCTTATGCTCAAATTGCCAAATATTTGTCATACATATAAAGAAATCATCGCATCGCCAAAAAAATGACACGGCTTCCCTACCGTCTCTCATCTGTCTTTTGCTCTATGGTCAACTTGTTCGACCTACTGGGGAAGTCTCTAAATGCGCTCACAATCAATCAACAACTTACCCCTAGCAAGTCCAGGCTTTGTCCACTACTTCGTGGCGCTCGTGCGTATTCTGCATGGTATTACGGCTATTGGTCCCGGCGCAGTGTTCCTAGCCTTACAAGAACATACAACGCTACCCAAACAGCCAGTTTTAGATAATAACGAGCCTGCCCTGTTGCTGTTTTTAGCTTTAATTTGCACCTTGGTTTTTCAAGTTTTCCGCATTTACAGCGATGAGCTGTTTAGTAACTTACTGCGCTTTCGACGGATGCTTCTTTGCTGGATAGCGGCCTTCAGCATGCTGGCATTTCTGCATCAGCGCCTTGGCTTATTTGGCGTCATCACAGATCAGCAAATGGCCGCTTGGTTTTTCATCAGTTTGGCGTTATTCGGTGCCGAACGATTGCTGCTGCTGGCCGTTTTGCGGCGCCTGATGCGCCGAGGCTATTACCTGCAATATGCAGTTATTCTCGGAGGCACCGAAAATGGTATCCGCCTAGCTAATTTCCTCAAGCACAACATAGACATTCGCTGCGGGCTACTCGGTTTTATCGACGATCGTATTGGTCGTCTAGATCCTGAACTGGCCGGGCTACCGATCCTCGGCAACACTGCCGAACTTGAGCGACTGATTCGCCAAGAAAAAATCGGCCAAGTATTGGTAGCCTTGCCTTGGTCGGCCGAAAACCGCATCGGCGAACTTATTAGTCGCCTGCGCCGGTTACCGGTCAATGTGCTATTGGCCCCTGATTTGGTGGCCTTCCGCCATGCCCATAATCGCATGAGCAACGTCGGCGGCATGCCGATGTTCAACGCCTCCGAACTGCCCTTGCATGGCTGGTCGCCACTGATCAAACGCTTAGAGGACTTACTACTGGCCAGTCTAGCGTTGCTGCTGCTGCTGCCGCTGATGCTGCTGATTGCACTGCTGATCAAGCTCGATTCGCCTGGCCCCGTACTGTTCCGACAGAAGCGTTATGGCTACAACAACCGGCTGATTGAAGTTTTTAAGTTCCGCTCCATGCACCAACACAGCAGCGATGCCAACGCCGAACAGCAAACCACCCGCAATGACGCGCGCATCACCCGCATCGGCTGCCTCATTCGCAAGACCAGCTTGGATGAATTGCCGCAACTGCTCAACGTAGTGCGCGGGAGCATGTCGATGGTTGGACCACGGCCACATGCCACCGCCACCAAGGCCGCTGGAATCCTGTTCGAAGACGCCGTCAAAGAATATAGTGCCCGCCACAGGGTCAAACCCGGCATCACCGGCTGGGCGCAAATCAACGGCTATCGTGGCGAAACCGACACATTAGAGAAAATCGAAAAACGGGTTGAGTTCGATCTCGAATACATCGAAAACTGGTCGGTCTGGTTCGATCTGTACATTCTGTTTCGCACTGTGCCTGCCGTAGCGCTGACCAAGGAAGTTTACTGATGGCTGAGCTTATCCCCTGCATCATCGCCGGCGGCGCCGGCACACGTTTATGGCCCGTCTCACGAGAGGCACGCCCCAAACCTTTTATGCGTATGGCCGATGGACAAAGCCTGCTGCAAAAAACCTTTCTACGTGCTAGCCGCTTGCCTGGTGTAGAACGCCTAGTTACTGTGACCAACCGCGAACTGTTCTTCAGCAGCCAAGACGATTACCGCCAGGTTAACGCTCAATCCCTGCCCCTTGAGTATCTGCTGGAACCTTGCGGACGTAATACCGCGGTAGCTATTGCCATAGCCGCTTTGCACGTACAGCAACAGCATGGTGATCAGGCACAACTGCTAATCCTGCCCGCGGACCATTTAATCCAGGATGAAGCTGCCTTCACTGCAGCCGTGACCCAGGCCCGGCAACTGGCTGCAGCAGGTCATCTAGTCACTTTCGGCATTCAGCCCAATCGTGCCGAAACCGGTTTCGGCTATATCGAACGGGGTACCGCGCTCGCCTTTGGCAGCTATAAAGTGGCGCGTTTCGTTGAAAAGCCCGACGTTGCCACCGCCCAGGAGTACCTCGAGGGAGGCCGCCACCTGTGGAATGCCGGCATGTTCTGCTTGCAGGTCGACAGCCTGCTTACGGAGTTGCAGCAACACGCCCCCGAGGTGCTGACTGTCGCCCGCGACAGCCTGGCCGAGAGCCGCCAACTGCTCGGGGCTGGCAGCCTGCAACGCGAACTGCCTGCCGAGATATTTGCCAAGGCGCCGGACATCTCCATCGACTACGCGCTCTTTGAACGCTCCAGTAACGTCGCAGTAGTACCCTGCAGCATTGGCTGGAGCGATATCGGTTCCTGGCAAGCGTTGCGCGAACTACTGCCCAGTGACGCCCAAGGCAATCAAGTGACGGGCGAGAGCGTACTGCACCAAGTAAGCAACTGCTATATAGACGCACCTACGCGCTTGGTAGGCGCCGTTGGCATAGACAACCTGATCATCATCGACACTCCTGACGCACTGTTGATAGCCGACGCTACGTGCAGCCAAGATGTCAAACATATCGCTTTAGAGCTCAAACGTCGCGGTCATGACACTTATCGCCTGCATCGCACAGTGACCCGCCCTTGGGGCACTTACAGCGTTATCGAAGATGGCCAACGCTACAAAATAAAACGCATCGTAGTTCAACCTGGCGCCTCGCTTTCATTACAGATGCACCATCATCGCAGCGAACATTGGATTGTAGTTAGTGGCATGGCGCAGGTAGTCAACGGGGGCAACGATTTTTTGCTCGACACTAATCAATCCACCTTCATCCCAGCCGGCCATAAGCATCGCCTACACAACCCCGGAGTCATCGACCTAGTAATGATCGAGGTACAGAGTGGCGAATACCTCGGCGAAGACGACATAGTCCGCTTCGATGACATTTATGGGCGCACCCCTGCCAAGGAGACCGCGCTCTGATGCGAACCGCGCTGATCATCCCCACCCACAACGCCGGACACTATCTAGACCGACTGCTGCCAGCACTGGCCGCGCAAACGCTGCAGCCAGACGAGTGGCTCGTGGTCGACAGCCAATCCAGCGACGATAGCGTGCTCCGATTACGGGAGGCGGGTGCGCGGGTCGAGGTGATTGACGCCAACGGTTTTAACCATGGTGGAACCCGTCGCTGGGCCAGCCAGCAAGTCGATGCTGAAATACTCATCTACCTGACCCAGGATGCCATCCCGGCCCGCCCCGACAGCCTGGCCAGACTGAAGACTGAACTGCTTAGCGAAACGGATATAGCTGTGGCCTACGGCCGCCAACTGCCACATCAGCACGCAGGCATACTGGCGAGCCAAGGACGCCATTTTAATTATCCACCTGACAGCCGCACCAAGCGCTTGAGTGACGCAGCCGAGCTCGGCATCAAAACCTGCTTCAGCTCAGACTCCTTTGCCGCCTATAAACACAGCGCCCTGCAGGCAGTGGGTGGTTTCCCCCAGGACGTGATCGGCAGTGAAGACGCCTATGTCGCGGCCCGCCTGCTATTGGCCGGCTATGCCGTGCGCTACGCCGCTTCGGCCCATATCGAGCACTCACATGACTATCGATTACTGGAAGAATTCCGACGCTACTTCGACATCGGCACGTTCTACGGACGCGAAACCTGGATAGCTGCTGCCTTTGGACGCGCAGACGGTGAAGGTAAACGCTTCGTGCTGGCCGAAATCACCGCATTACACCGCGCCGGTGCACTTCATCGTTTGCCCGAAGTACTTCTACGCAGCGCACTGAAATTACTCGGCTACCGCCTAGGACAGGTAGAACAGCACTTGCCTGTGACGCTTAAGCGCCACCTAAGTATGTTCCCAGGCTATTGGAAATGACTGTAACGCTACACAGGAAATTCGACCTCATGAAACCACTCATGCTTACGCTGGCTATATTGATCTTGACGGCATGCACCACACCTGCACGGATACCGCCACCCGACAGCGATACCGTTGCTGCCGGCAAAAAAGCGATGGAACAACTGGCGCAGCTGCCACCAACTTCCGAACGAGTTCGCACTGGCGATACGCTACGCATAGTGCGCGACTCGGGAGAGATGCCTACCCTCTCAGCATTCAACGTCAGTACCATCTACGAACTGACACTTTATACCGTTCTCAATGATGGCACCTTCTACTATCCATTCATTGGTCGCGTCCAAGCAGCTCATCGCACACCCAACGAAATTGCCAGCGAGCTCAGCGAAAAACTCAAAGGCATTTACCGCCAACCACAAGTGACTGTGAACATAAACCAAGCACCAGGAAATGTTGTCTTCGTAGGCGGTGCAGTGCGCAACCCTTCCGCGGTACCCATTGCGGCGGCTAATAATATGGCACAAGCGATCCTCGGTGCAGGCGGCATTTTACCCAACGGCGACAGCACTCAAGTAGCTCTGATGCGTGAAGACAAGGATGGCCTCTACCATGCTTACTTCCTTGATTTCAGCCAACTAATGCAGACAGGTATCGCAGGTCACAAACCATTGGCTCTGCAACGTGGCGATATAGTTTTCGTGCCAAAATCAATGGCTGGCGAGCGTGCCGAGGGCGTCGATATCTACCTAAATCAACTCATTCCCTTCTCCAAGTCTCTTGGCGTTGGCGTCAGTTACAATAAGTAGGACCACCACCATGATTGAAATTCGTTCTTTACGTGACCTACTGCGCTTGTTTTTCATCTTCAAACGCGAGTTTAGACTCTCCGTAATAATCACTCTTGTGGTGATTATTCTTGGCGCCTTTTTGCTGCCGGCCAAGTACGAATCCAACGCCCGCCTACTGGTCAAACCTGGACGCGACTCGGCCCTACCAATTGAAATTAGTGACCGACAAGCGCTGGTGATGCCAAGTACACAACGCGACCCGATCGTCGACGAAGAGCGCATGCTCACCGGCCGTCCTATCATCCGCGCTGTGGCCGAACGTTACCTAGAAGTTCTAGCCAACCAGCCCGCACCGCAAGGCTTCTGGCAGAACGTTAAATATGGCAGTAAAAAAGTTGTTGGCGCTCTAATGGGTGCCATCCGCTCGACCCTGGAAACCCTTGGCATCAGTGAAGAACAAACAGCTGTCGAACGTCTGGCCCAAGACCTCGAGAAAAAATTTGAGGTCACCCACGCACCTGGGTCGACAGTAATGGAGATCAGTTTCACATGGGGCCAGCCTGATGTTGCCCAAGCAATCGTCAAAAGCTGGATAGATATATACCTCGAAGAGCGAGCTCAGGCCCTAGGACGTAAAAGTCTGTACACTTTTTTTGAGCAACAAAGCGCCAGCAGCGCTATACAGATTAAAAGCTATAAAGAACAGATACTCACACATCTGAATGCCCTTGGTGCGGCCAGCATTACTGATCGATTGGAAGATTTATCCGAAAGAATCAATATTTTGCGCGGCGAAATTTTTAACTCAAGTCGCTTGATTGCCTCCTCTGACAGTGCCCTTGCGTTAACCCGCCAGCAGTTAAAAGGCCTACCTGCGGAGGTCGTGACTGTCCGCCAAATAGCGCTCAACCCTGCAGAACAAGACCTGCGACGCCTTCTAAATCAAAAGCGTCTTGAACGCGGCGACATGCTGCGTACCTACACTGAGACAGCGCCACCACTGAAGGCCATCGACGAATCGATCCATGCATTGGAGCGGCAAATCAAAGCCGAAGGCGCAACCGTACAGAGCTCTGAAGATCGCGCACCAAACACCCTATCAATCCATCTGCAGCGCGTTCTTCTGGATGAAAGCAGCAATAATGCCGCTTTGCACGCCCAGTTAACGGCCCAACAAAAACAACTTATCAAGCTTGAAATACAGCGCCGCGAGGCGTTAACAATTGAGCCTGAACTCGCGCGCCTGCAACGCGAAATGAATGCTGCAGAACTGAACTACACGCTCTACACCGACAGAATGGAAAAGTCGCGTATCGACCGTGAGCTGGATAAAAGTCAAATCAGCAACATTGCCCTAATTGAACAAGCCACTCTGAATCCAGCAAGAATTTTCCCTAAGACCATGCTCATGCTGTTACTGGCCCTACCCTTTAGTATCGTCGTAGGTCTATTAGTGATCTACCTCTGCTACCTCCTTGATCAGCGCATTCACGACGGAGGCCTGATCGAAAGCAAGTTTGGCCTTCCCCTGTGGACTACCTTGCCAGAGTTAAGTAACAGCATCTCTACCAGCACCAACGCTTTTACCGCCAGCCTCTACAGGCTTTATGGATTACTCCCTATAGATCGCATAGAGGAAAAAGGGTTGACCGTTGGACTTGCCTCCGCGCGAACTGGAGAGGGAGTCACTTTCATCATTCAGCAACTGCACCAACTGTTGGAAGAAAACGGCCTCCAAGTACGCATTGGCGGAGCACAGCCACCGGCTGCAGGTGAGGTCGTTCTGCTTGATGCTTCGGCACTACTCGACAGTCGCGAAGCTTTTGTTACCTTGCGACGCGCAGATCTAATAGCTCTCGTAGTTGAAGCGCAGCAAAGTACCGTTCCAGTCATTCAACATGTGCTTTCAATCCTGACCACGGCATTCGGAAAAGTCGACGGCATTATCATCAATCGTCGGCGCTTTGAAGTACCTATCAATGTATTACAAACCATTGGCCGGTATCGGGGGACCTTTTGATGCGCATTGCCCTGCTGGCACCTTTGCCACCGGAAAAAAATGGCATCGCTGATTATGCAGGGCATTTCAAGGCAGCGCTGGAAGCCCAAGGCATAACTGTAGTCACGCCTCTTGCCGGTTGCGTAGGTGATCTGAGCGCAATTCAGGCACGTATTCAGGCATTCGATTGGAGCGAAATCAATGTGGTCCATGCAGAATTGGGCGGCGGACGTCTGGCTGAGTTTGAGGCACTGCGTTTGCTACGCCGACACTTTCCCCATCTACCACTAACCGCAACCGTGCATGATCCCGAGCGTCTAGTTTGGCGTCGCGCCAAACTGCCTTGGCCGCTGACTTGGGCCGAACACCTGCCCAGTCCGCTGCCAGAAATCGCCACAGTATTGAGCGACCCGTTGACGCTGCGCGAAGAGCGGCAGGTCGCACAGAGCCTCAACCGTTTGATCACGCTGACCCAGCTCGGTGCTGATTGCCTAAGTCACCGCATGCGCCTAAAGAAGACTCAAGTACAAGTCATCGCTCACGGTAATTTGGCCATTACACCAGCACCACTACCAGCATTGGATCGACTTCGCCTACTGTATTTCGGCTTTATCTACCGAGGCAAAGGCATTGAAGACTTGCTCCACGCTCTGGCACAAGTATTTGTTCAACGCCCGGCACTTAAAAACACATTACGCCTGACTCTGGCGGGTGGCACCGCCGCACAAATGGCCTTTGCCGGCACCAACAGCTACCTAACAGAGTTACAAGCGCTGATCGCACGCCTGCAACTCTGCGACAGCATTGACTGGCGCTTGGACCTGCCAGGGGCGCAAATACCAGAGCTGATTCAGATGCACCATGTGATGGTTTTACCCTACAGGGAATCGCAAAAGCTCAGCCTGCTCGGCGCCCAACGCGGGACTAGTGGAGCACTGTCCTGGGCGGCAGCTTGTGGTCGCGGGGCAATCACCTCAGATGCTCGTGCATTTGCCGAAGAAGTGGCCCACGGCAATGGCGCGCGCTACCCGCAAGGCAATGTTGGCGCCCTCACCGAACAGTTACTACAACTGGCCGATCACCCCGAACAAGCTCTGCACTGGGCCAAGCGCGCCACAGCGATTGGTCAGGAGCGACTCTGGTGCAACACCGCCACCCGCTTCGCTGAACTGTTCGCTCAAGTGGCACAGGAGTCAGCAGATGAAACGTAACACGTTAATGTTATTCAGCATGGCCTCACTGGCGCTGTTACTGAGTCTCAGCTTTTGGCAGAACCATGCCGATGCCGACATTCATACTCTCCAAGCTCCACGCCCTGTTGTGTGGAAGGACTTTCTTGGCGTCAACGCGCAGTTTTTGTGGTTTAGCCCAGAACGCTACCTCCAACAAATTGATTATCTGCATGCACTAGGCCTGGAGTGGGTACGCTTGGACCTCCACTGGGATCGCCTGGAAACAGCAGAAAATAGCTACCAGGTAGCCGACCTCGACCAGCTTGTCGAAAACTTGCAGGAACAACACCTCAAATCACTCTTCTATCTGGTCGGCTCTGCACGCTTCATCACTACAGCGCCAATCGAGTCCCCCTACCAAGATCAGTTTCCACCACGCGACCCTGTTGTATTCGCTACCCGCATGGCCATGCTCGCACAACGCTACCCTAGCGTTAACGCTTGGCAAGTCTGGAACGAGCCCAACTTATTGGGATTCTGGCGACCAGCAGCCGACCCAAGCGGTTATGCATCACTGCTGCAGGCCAGCACCAACGCCTTGCGGTCAATTAACCCGGATATACCCGTGGTTGCGGCAGGGCTGGCATTCTTTGGGGAAATGCCCGAGCAACGACTGATGTTTGAGGAGCTCGACGCGCTGGGTGTACAGCGACTGGGTACAATCGCCGCCTACCACCCGTACACCCAACTACCCGAAGGCAATAGTGCACAAAGCCCTGACTTCATCAACCGAGCCCAACAACTCAACAACAGTTTGCGCAGCGCTGGCGTACCGGCTATATGGGCGACTGAATGGGGCTGGTCTAGCTATCAAGGCCCTAAAGAAGCTCAAGATATTATCGGCCGTGACGGCCAAGCGGATTACACCTTGCGACGTCTAGCCCTGATGAGCACGCAGGATTATCAACGTATTTTCCTATTTACCCTCAGCGATCTTGATAGCCGCGCCAGCGTGCGCGACCGCGATTACGGGCTGCTAAATCTGGATGGCCAGCCAAAGCCGGTATACAGCGCATTGAAGCGATTCCTGCAGATCACCGGAGCCCGACTAAATCCGGCAGAGCCTCCTAGGCTAGAAACCGACGTTGATGGCCTCTACAGCATTGCCTGGGTACGTGAAGACGGCCGCCATCTTTGGCAATTCTGGGCAGCGGAAGAAGGCGAAGTGCGTCTGCCAGGGCTTCGCAACGCCGTACTATATGACCCGTTAAGTGGTCAAAGCCAGAAACTTGAACAGGCAGATGGACTCTCCATACCGGTCAAATCTTCACTGCAAATGCTGGTGTGGGAGTGACACCTACGATGCGTATTTTATGGATTTTGCCCTACTCCCCATGGCCTACCACCAGCGGAGGCAAAACGCGCCAATACCAACTTATCCGCAGTTTAGCCGCGCGTGGACACCGCATTACCCTCTTAGTGCAAAGTAAGCAGACCTTAAGTAGCACCGACCACACTGCTCTTGAGCCACTACTGGAGCGCCTGATCGTGCTACCGCGCCGACCTCTGCGCAGCGTCACGACCTTGTTGGCCGCCTTATTTGCCAGGACTCCACTGTTATCTAGTATCAACGGGCTGAGCAATTCCTTGCAGTTGGTCTTTGCCGAGTTGCTATGCGAACACTGGGACGTAGTGCAAATTGAACACAGCTACACCTTTCAACCATACGAACAAGGGCTACGCCAACATCAACAGGCCTTTGTACTGACCGAGCACAATGTCGAGTCATCCCTTGGCGCTGCGACCTATGACCGCCTCCCTCGCTGGGCGCACCTATTTGTACTCTTTGATCAGTGGCGCTACCGCCAGTGGGAACGCCGCGTAATGCGCCAAGCCGCAAGGGTCATCGCCGTCACCGCTGAAGATGCTCAAACCTTGGCAAGGATTGCCGAGCGACCCGTGGCGGTAGTAGTCAATGGCGTAGACTGCGCCCAGTTCGCCGCTGTCCAGCCCGACCCCGCCAGCCAACGTATTTTGTTTCTTGGCAACTATGAATACGCGCCCAACCTTGACGCCGTTGAGTGGGCCTTGACTGAAATCCTCCCCCTTCTCTGGCAGCGCTGCCCACAGGCGCGCTTCTGCGTCTGCGGACATGCATTACCAGAGGAGTGGCGTCAGCGCTGGCGCGATCCACGCATTGAATGGCGCGGCTTTGTTAGCGACCTAGCGCAACTGCAAGCAGAATCGTCACTGTTTCTTGCCCCACTTCGGCATGGTGGCGGCTCCAAGCTCAAAGTTCTTGAAGCACTTGCAGCCAGTCTCCCGCTGGTTAGCACAAGCCAAGGTGTTTCTGGACTTGCGGTAACACAAGGTCAGCATTATTTGGGCGGCGAGAGTCCCGAGCAGTTAGCCGAAGCATTAGCCACCCTGCTCAATTCAGCAAGCATGGCAGCCCGCCTTGGTAACGCAGGACGTACCTATGCCCGTGAGCACCACGATTGGCAAATAGCCGCAAGTCAACTTGAAACGGTCTATCACAGCTTAACGGCTGTCAACAGAGGGCACACAGCATGCGTATAGGCTTGGACTACCGCAGTGTCGCCTCTGCCCCACTGTCCGGTATTAGTAAACAAGTATGTGCCATGGAAGCGGCGCTACAGACATTACCTAATGTAGAGCTGCTGCGCTTTGCCGTCGCTCCGTTGCAAGCTCCCCTACGCCAACTCGCCCACTGCCCAGAGTGGGGTTGCCCTTCGACAGCCATGCATCAACCTCACCAACGCCTGCGATTTGAAGCTGGATATCTAGCAAAAGCCTTACGCCAATTACAGGTCGATGTGCATATCGCCAATTTCAACATGGGGCTGCCGCTAACGCCCAAACCCAAAGGCACCCGCTATGCCTTGCTGCTGCACGATCTATTTCAGATCACCCTGCAGAACTACCATGCCAACCGTCTGAAAGCCTTGCTTTACCGCGCTACTGATTACCTCTCGATAGCCTATGCTGTACATGCAGCAGACCGTATCTGGACGCCTTCTCAATACACTGCCGACGAGACCCTGCGTCTATTTCCGCGCGCTGCCGGTAAGATCCGGGTACTACCCAATCTGGTAAACGACTTCAGCGGCGAACCAGCCGACATGAGCAGTTATGATTTGCCAAAACGCTTCTGGTTGGTCGTTGGCACACGCGAGCTACGCAAAAATATTCCTTGGTTCGTAGCTGCTTGGGCCAAAGCACGGGCCTCATCGGAACAGATACCGCCGCTGGTACTGGTCGGCAGCCTTGCACACCTACCAAGCGAACAGCGTGATCTGCCAGGGTTGCGAGCCTTGAGTGAGTTAACCGATGCTCAACTGCACGCCCTTTACCTGCAAGCTGAACGCCTTTGGCAGCCCTCCTACGCTGAGGGCTTCGGCTTGCCCGTAGTCGAAGCCCTTAACGTCGGCACTCCCGTAGCAGTTGCTTATGGCTCGTCACTGGACGAAGTCGCACCGGTCACCACGCCACGCTTTTCTGCCACTAACAGTGAAGCGTTAGTAAGCCTGATGCACAACCTATCGTCCCCTCCCAGCGAAGACTCGCAAACCCTTCGCACCTGGGCTTCACGTTTTGGGCCAACTGCGTACCTGCAACGCCTGAGTGAATTGCTCGATGAGATAAGTCACTGATGCCTCTTGGAATGCACATCGCTGTCATTCTCGGCCTGCTTGGTGGCACGCTGTTACTGATGCTCTCTGCGGCCAAAGCCGCAGCGGCGTTTATCGGTCTAGCCGCAGTTCTGACCATCCTGCGCTTCCCTTTTTGGGGTTTGCTGCTGTTCGCCCTACTGGCAACCTTCATGCCCTACGCAACTGTGAACCTCGGCATTCGCACCACTGTTAGTGAAGCCTTACTCGCCCTCACTTGGGGGGCAGTGCTGTGGCAAGGCTTACTTGGACGCATGCCAACACCTACCGGACCACGTCCAACTGAACGTCTTCTGCTACTTTTGATGATATTCAGTGTTCTGCCCTTTATCGTCGGCCAGATTAGTATTCAGGCTCAGGCTAGCGGGCTATCAAACTGGCTACGCTGGTTACTAAACCTGTCTGTGGTATTTCTTGCCAGCCGCTTGTTGCTCGAAGCAAAAAACCGGGAAACCCTCGTCGTGTGTCTACTGCTTGGCACGCTGGCGATGTTACTGCTATCAATAGCCGTTTTTCTGCGTTCACACTCAGCTTCGGGTATGGCACCGATCCTGACATTATTCAACTATGCCAATCTTGATAACGTTGAATTCGGCTTCTCAGCGATGTCTACGCGCATGGGATCACCGTGGATGCATCCGAATGCTACGGGCGGCATCATGGCCTTACTATTACCGCTAGCCTTCTGTTTCGGTATTAGCAACCAAGGCTGGCGTCGTGCACTCGGTCTTGCAGTAGCAACACTTGGCGCCGCCGCCTTGTTACTTTGTAGCTCACGCGGAGCAATGCTCAGTTTGGTAGTGGTGATGGTATGGATGGCCCGGCGGCGCGTACCCTACACCGGGCGCCTACTGTTGTTCGGAGCCGCTTTTACAGTAGTTCTAGTGATGAGTTATCCGCCCTTACAGGAACGTTTGGCGACCATATTTGCAACCAGTAATGCCAGCACAGAAGTACGCTTCGACGAATACCAAATGTTCCCCAAAGCAGTATTAGCTTATCCGCTGGGTATCGGTTTTAAGGTTGACCCACCGGTTCCAGGCACCGACTTATTAGGAATTTCCAACCTCTGGCTGAACTTTATGTACAAGCTCGGCGTGGGCGGCATGTTGCTATTCATCGCTGTAATATGGCGCTGGTGGCAGGAGTCTCGTCCGCCAGTGGGCGTCATCCACCTGACCAAAGACAATGCGCTGTGGCTTGGCAGTACTGGAGGCGTATTGGCCGCACTGGTCAGCGGCCTGTTTGATCATTATTTCAGCTTTGCCGTAGTAATGGTCGCCCTCTTCTGGTTGATGCTAGTAATTAATCTGCTGGAAGCCAGACGCCTATTCGGCCCCCGCAAGCCCCCCTTGCACCGCACAGCGTGAGAGGTTAAAGGACGATGTTTGGCTCTGCATTTTGGCTGACCCTGGCAACATTACTGGGGCTGTGCCTTGGCTTTGCCCGTGAATGGCTTTTGGTCAACGTCTGGGGCGCCGGCGGCCAAAGCGATGCATTTCTGGTTGCCCTATTTCTCCCCGAAGCATTACGTATGTCGCTGGCGGGCGGCCTTCTAAGCGCCGCCGCACTCCCCCTGTACCTTGAACGAGACCATGTCGGTCGCAGCGCCTGGCTTGGCGCCCTATTGCCACAGCTATTACTACTGGGAGTTGGCCTTAGCCTCTTGATAATGCTGGCGGCCCCTGCGCTGGTTCAATTAATCGGTCCGGGTCTAGATACCCAAGCCAGTGCTCTGGCCAGTAGTAACCTGCGCCTGCTTATCTGGTGCGCCCCTGGACTGCTACTGCACGCGTTGCTCAGCGTCCCCTTGCAAGCCAATGCACGCTTCGTACTGGCAGGCCTCGGTTCACTGCTATTCAACTTTCCACCTGTGCTGTACATGGCCTTAATGGGTCAGCACAGCCAACCGCAACAACTTGCCCAAGCCTGCCTACTTGGTAGTCTACTGATGCCGCTGGCGTTGCTGCCTGGATTGCGCAGTAGTGTCCAAACACTGCACTGGAACATCTCTAGCATCGAGCTACGCCAACTCGGTACACGCATCGGACCGCTACTTGCCAGTAGCGGTGCAAGTCAAGGGCTGGCCTTGCTGGAGCGGCTAATTGCCTCATTACTGGGTGAAGGAGCAGTAACCTGGGTCAACCTCGCACGCAAGCTGGTGAACCTACCACTCATAGCGCTGATGAGCCTCAATCAAGTGCTACTAGGTCTGCTCAGCGCTAGCCCGGGCAACGCCCGTTTGGCCCTATTACGCCGAGGTTTGGATATCGCGACCCTACTGACACTGCCTGCTGGAGTAGGTTTGATAAGTAGCGCAACCTGCATAGTTGGGCTGTTATTCCCCCAACAACCTGCCGACAGCCCTTTGCCATTACTGCTGGCAGGGTTTAGCGTCCCGCTAGTATTCGGCGCTTGGAATGCCCTGCTAGCGCGCCATGCTTATGCCGCTGGCGATACCCGTAAACCGTTGTATTGTGAACTGCTAGGCAGCGCCATTAACGCCATACTCCTGGCGGGGTTACCCTTTTCTTTCGGTTTACTCGGTATTCCATTTGCCGCCCTTGGCGGTGTCATCAGTACAGCCTTGCTGCTGATGCATCGCCAAGGGCTGTTACAAGTGTTGCCTTGGCGACGGTATTGGATCGTCAGTCTAGTTCTGCTGCTACTCGCCGCCGCACTACAACTGCAATATCTAGAACGCTGGCTGCAATTAGGATTGAGCACGGTAGCAGGTTGCATCACCATGCTGGGTCTGGCCCTATGGTTCAAACCTTGGCGGCCAACCTGAGAGACACATGAATCTGCACCTGCAGGCCAAATCAGCGACTGCTACACGATTTTATTTGCATCCGGAGAGTTTTATGGATAAGCGTTGGACACAGATGGATGTCGCTAAAGGGTTAGGCATCTTGGTCATCGTCTTGGGCCATAACTGGTTCACTGCCAACTCCAAAGAGCTGCTCTATCCCTTACTTGCATCGTTTATTATTCCATTATTTTTTTTCCTCTCCGGAGTATTTTTCAAACCTGAGCAAGACCTGCGAGAATTAGCCATACGCAAGGCCGACGCCATACTCAAACCATTTTTTTTCACCATGCTGATGTATGTGCTAGTGCGCAGCATCCTCCGAGACCAGCCCCTACTGCCCGATATCGCCGGCGTACTTTATGCATCAGTAGATACCATCCCCTGGCAAGCACTTTGGTTTTTGCCACACTTCTGGGCAGCGATCCTAGTTAGCTGGCTAGTTCTGCGTCTATTGCGCCCCCTGCAGCTTCAACTTCCAGGGAACTGCGCGGTATTGGTCGGCCTGTTACTGCTCGGCATAGGAATGATCAAGTGCTTCTGGCACATACCCGTGAGCGTTGGCGGACACGCGTATTTGCTGCCGGGTTTGCCTTTCAGCCTTGATGTCGTGTTCATCAGCAGTGCCTACTTTCTGCTCGGCTATGTACTACGTGCGCGACTGCGCACCCATCACAGCTCGGCACTGACAATGTTGCTCTCTGCGGCGTTGTTCGCGAGCGTATTCATCTTTACTGGCGCCAGCATGGATATAGCCCAACGCCGCTATGACCATTGGCTATGGAGCACCCTACTGGCCATCAGCGGCACATATTGTTGCTGGGCATTGTCCGGATTATTGATGAGATTTGGACGCGCAGGCAAAGTAATGACTTACATAGGGCAATCAACGCTCATCATTCTGATTTTCCATGGTGAGATCCAGAACAAGACCTTCACCCTGCTTGCACACTTTGAAATAGCAGCCCCAATTTGCGCCCTTATCTCACTGATCACCGCGCTAGTGGCGCCCCTGTTGATCTCCGAAGTGATCAAGCGAGTGGCTCTGTTACGCTTTTTCTACCTGCCTTTTCCAACAGCAAAACAACAAACACCAAAGGAAAAAGAAAATAAAGTCAGTAGCGTCTCTAACTCCTGAGAAACGACACAAAAAAAACATCCCGCTAGCCCAACAACTCACTGAAGGGTAAAAAACGCACCGCGTCGCCCTCGCTCAGCGTGCTGTTCTCCAGTACTTCGACCAAGCCATCGGCCCAAGCGGCGCTGCGCAGTACACCTGAGCTTTGGTTCGGGTAGAGGATCGCGCGGCCATTTTCCATGCGCGCACGCAAGTATTCGCGGCGTTTGCCGGGCTTGCTCCAGGTGAAGCCGGCAGGCACGGCAAAGCCTAAGGGTTCGACCGACGAGACGCCCATACGCCGCAGCAAATAAGGCCGCGCCAGCATGGCAAAGGTCACCAGAGTAGAGGCTGGATTACCCGGCAAGCCGAGCACCGGTACCCCACGAAAATTCCCGCAGGTCAGCGGCTTGCCTGGTTTGATTGCCAGCTTCCACAGGGATAACTCTCCCACTACGCGCAGTACCGCACAGAGACAGTCTTACTAGACGACCGACACGCCGCCGGTGGATAAAATCAAATCAACCTCATGCAAGGCGGCCAATGCGCTGCGGGTCTGGTCCAGATCATCCGGCAAGATCCCGGCGTCCAACACCGTGCAACCGAGGCGCTGCAGCCAGCCGATCAACAGCTGTCGATTACTGTTGTAAATTTGCCCAGCACCCAAGGGTTGCCCCGGTTCGACCAACTCATCGCCAGTAGACAACACCGCCACCCGTGGGCGCCGGCACACACTGAGTTCGGCGATGCCCAGCGAGGCGATCAAGCCTTGTTCAATCGGTCCCAGTCGCGTGCCGGGCTCCAGCAGCAACTCACCGACACGGGTTTCTTGGCCTTGCGGACGCACGTTCTGGCGCTGTTTGATCGCCTGAGTAAAACGCACCCGGCCATCGGCCAACACCTCGGCATTTTCCTGCATCTCGACGCAATCGGCGCCCGCCGGCAAGGGTGCGCC
>JBBKVZ010000167.1:0-3177 GCA_037968715.1 Pseudomonas sp. | reverse complement strand
AATATTTGGTACCAGAAGAGCTTTCAGATTGCGGTGATCAGCGTTGCCTTACTGCTGCTGACCATTATCTTGTTTTTACAAGACACCTTCACCCAGCGCCCGCAGTTTCTGCATTGGTTACGCCGCGGCTATCTAGTATTCACCGTGCTGTTTATTGGCTGGTATGCCCTCGGCCAGTTGTCGGTGGTCAACGTGCTGACCTTTGTGCATGCCCTTGTTGAAGACTTTCGCTGGGAGTTGTTTCTCACCGATCCGGTCATCTTCATTATTTGGACCTTCACCGCCGCGAGCATTTTGCTCTGGGGCCGTGGCGTGTTCTGCGGCTGGCTGTGCCCGTTCGGAGCGCTGCAAGAGCTGATCAACGAGGCGGCGCGCAAGCTGAAAATTCGTCAGTTCGAGTTGCCATTTGCCCTGCACGAACGGCTC
Source organism: Pseudomonas sp. (assembly GCA_037968715.1). Lineage (GTDB taxonomy): Bacteria > Pseudomonadota > Gammaproteobacteria > Pseudomonadales > Pseudomonadaceae > Aquipseudomonas. The sequence continues at coordinate 2,751 of JBBKVZ010000167.1, read as the reverse complement.
TGGGCGATCAAGTACATCATCCTCTTGGCGTTGTTTGGCTTGTCGCTGGAGTCGATGTCCGCTGCTGAGCGCTTTGCCGAGGTCGAGCCCTTTAAGACTGCGATTACCCTTAAGTTCGACCGCCAGTGGTGGTTTGTGCTCTACGCCGTGCTCTTGCTGGTGATCAATATTTTTACCCGCAAAGTTTACTGCCGCTATATCTGCCCGTTGGGCGCGGCGCTGGCGATTCCGAGCAAGTTTCGGCTGTTCGATTGGCTCAAGCGCCGTAAGGAATGTGGCGATCCCTGCCAGCTGTGTGCCAAGGAATGTGAGATTCAGGCGATTCATCCCGATGGCCGCATCAATGCCAACGAGTGCCATTACTGCCTGGATTGTCAGATGACCTATCACAACGACAACAAGTGCCCGCCGCTGATTCTCAAGCAGAAGAAACGCAACAAAAAGGCACCTGGCTCGGCCAACTTAATACCTGTAGTGCAATTAGTGAACGCGTCTAGCGCCACTGTTAAGCCTGTCTCAAAGGAGCAGAACCATGAGTGATAACGAATCGAAGAACAATCTGCCAGCCGTGGAAAAAGCCGGTCTGAGCCGACGCGGCTTTCTTGGTGCCAGCGCTGTGACAGGTGCGGCTTTAGTCGGTGCTACGGCATTGGGCAGTGCGGTGATGAGTCGCGAGTCATGGGCGGCAGCCGCCAAGGAGGCGAAGCAAAATTACCATGTTGCACCGGGCGAGCTTGACGATTACATCGGCTTCTGGAGTGGCGGTCATCAAGGTGAAGTGCGCGTACTGGGCATTCCGTCGATGCGCGAACTGATGCGTGTCCCGGTCTTCAACGTGGACTCGGCGACTGGCTGGGGTTTAACCAACGAAAGCCGGGCGATCATGGGCGACAGCGCCAAGTTCTTGAATGGCGACTGCCACCACCCGCACATCTCTATGGTCGACGGTAAGTACGACGGCAAGTACGTATTTATCAACGATAAGGCCAACACCCGCGTTGCGCGTATCCGCTTGGATATCATGAAGTGCGACAAGATGTTGACCGTGCCGAACTGCCAGTCCATTCACGGCCTGCGTCTGCAGAAAGTACCGTACACCAAGTACGTGTTCGCTAACGCCGAGTTTGTTATCCCACATCCTAACGACGGCAAGGTCTTTGATCTGCAGGATGAAAATAGTTACACCATGTACAACATCATCGACGCTGAAAAAATGCAGATGGCTTTCCAGATCATCGTCGACGGCAATCTCGATAACACCGACGCTGACTACACTGGCCGCTTCACTGCAGCCACTTGCTACAACTCAGAGAAAGCCACCGACCTTGGCGGCATGATGCGCAACGAGCGCGATTGGGTGGTGGTATTCGACATCCATGCTGCGGAAAAAGCCGTCAAGGCTGGCAAGTTCATCACCTTGGGCGACTCCAAGGTGCCGGTGCTCGATGGCCGCAAGAAAGCTGACAAGAACAGCGAATTCACCCGCTATATTCCGGTTGCGAAAAACCCGCATGGCCTCAATACCTCCTCAGATGGTAAATATTTTATTGCCAACGGTAAGCTGTCGCCGACGGTGTCGATGATTGAAATCGCCAAGCTGCCCGATCTGTTCGCCGATAAGTTTAAGGATCCGCGTGAGGTGATCGTCGCCGAGCCAGAACTGGGCTTGGGTCCGCTGCACACCACCTTCGACGGTCGCGGTAACGCTTACACCACCTTGTTCATCGACAGCCAAGTGGTTAAGTGGAACATGGCTGACGCCATTCGCGCCTACAAAGGTGAGAAGGTCAGCTACATCAAGCAGAAACTCGATGTGCAGTACCAGCCAGGTCACATTCACGCCTCGCTGTGTGAAACCAGCGAAGCCGATGGCAAGTGGCTGGTAGCTCTGTGCAAGTTCTCCAAGGATCGCTTCTTGCAGGTCGGCCCGCTGCACCCAGAGAACGATCAACTGATCGATATTTCTGGCGATGAAATGAAACTGGTGCACGACGGCCCGACCTTTGCCGAACCGCACGACTGCACCATGGCGCGTCGTGATCAGGTCAAGACCAAGAAAATCTGGGATCGCGACGATGCGTTCTTCGCGCCTACCGTGGCGCGGGCGAAAACGGACGGCATCAACCTGGAAACCGATAACAAGGTTATCCGTGAGGGCAACAAGGTACGGGTGTACATGACCTCCATGGCGCCGGCATATGGTTTGACGGAGTTCAAGGTCAAGCAGGGCGATGAAGTCACCGTGACCATCACCAATATCGATCAAATCGAGGACGTGTCCCACGGCTTTGTGATGGTCAATCATGGTGCGAGCATGGAAATCAGTCCGCAGCAGACCTCGTCGATTACTTTCATCGCCGACAAGCCGGGCTTGCATTGGTACTACTGCAGCTGGTTCTGCCATGCCCTGCACATGGAAATGGTCGGCCGCATGTTGGTTGAGCCTGCATAAAGGAGCGTGTCATTTAGTCGTGCTCGCCAGTTGTTTGCCGACACGATTGAACGACTCCGGCGCCCTGCGCTGATCAGCTCGGGGCGCATTGCGTGGAGCATTGCGCAACATAGCAATTCCCAGCCTGCGCGCTGGTTTATACAACGCTAAACGGCCAAGGAGAACGCAGTGTTAGATTCACCGGCGAAAGCTTTCTTGCGCCATCTTGCGCCTTTGGCGCTAGTTATTTTTTTCGGCGTGGCTCAGGCGGCGCCGCAATCGATTCACCAATTACCGCTGCAGGCCATGGCCGACAACAC
>JBBKVZ010000166.1:0-3791 GCA_037968715.1 Pseudomonas sp. | reverse complement strand
TCTATGCTCCTTCTGCGAAGTGCTAACCAATTGCCGGTGAGACAAAGCAGAGAACATGCCACTAAGTTAATTTCCTTTAAAATCAATTAGATAGTTAGTATTTGTGAGTGTTTAAAAATGCAGGTGTAACGCTGCTGATACTCGCTAGGCAGATAAAAACCCTTTTAAAAACAGAGGAATGTTCGGTGCGTGGGGCTGTTGTCCGGCAGGTGCGCTTTGTAATGTGTTTCAGCGCTGAAACAGGTGCAGATCGACAATCAGCTGGTCGGCTGGATAATGAGCGGTCGCTGCACTGCCCTGAGCGTCAGCCATGGTTGACGCTGCGCTGTTTAAGCAGTGCTCGAATCGTTGGATATTGCTAATCAGCCATGGTGTAACGCTGCATGGGTTGCACGCGGGGCGAGGTTGCCGTCTCTGCGGGCTGCATCCCTGCGCTGGCGCTCTGTGTACGGGTGGCTGACCGGCGGTTATCCCGGGGGGGCGCCGAACGCGGCTTTTCGGTATACTTCGTCACCTTCACCAGCCCCAACGCTGGTTTGATCTGTACATGCCAAGCCACGCCATCTGCGTGGCTTGTTAGTTTCTGTCGCGCTAGTTGGCGCACTGTATGAGGCAAAGCGATGAGTGCATTGGTAGGCGTGATCATGGGTTCCAAGTCAGATTGGAGCACTCTCAGCCATACCGCGCAGATGCTCGACCAGCTCGGCATTGCGTATGAAGTGAAGGTGGTGTCGGCGCATCGCACCCCTGACCTACTCTTTCAGTACGCTGAAGAGGCTGAGGCGCGTGGCCTGCAAGTGATCATCGCGGGTGCCGGTGGCGCCGCGCATTTGCCGGGTATGTGCGCGGCTAAAACGCACCTGCCGGTGCTCGGTGTGCCGGTGCAGTCGGCGGTACTCTCGGGCGTCGACTCGCTGCTGTCGATCGTGCAAATGCCGGCCGGAATTCCAGTCGCGACCTTGGCCATCGGTAAAGCCGGGGCGATTAATGCGGCGCTGCTGGCGGCCAGTATTCTCGGTTTGCAACACCCTGAGTTTCATGTGGCACTGAAGAAATTCCGTCAGGAACAGACCGACACAGTGCTGCAGAACTTCGATCCGCGCGAGGCTTAAGCAGATGAAAATCGGTGTAATCGGTGGCGGCCAGCTGGGTCGCATGTTGGCTTTGGCGGGTACGCCGCTGGGGATGAATTTTGCTTTTCTTGATCCTGCGCCAGATGCCTGCGCACAGGCCTTGGGTGAGCATATTCGCGCCGATTACGGCGATCTTGATCATTTGCGTCAGCTGGCTGACGAAGTCGATTTAGTGACCTTCGAGTTTGAAAGCGTGCCAGCGGAAACCGTGGCTTTTCTCTCGCAGTTTGTGCCGGTTTACCCTTCGGCCGACGCGCTGCGCATCGCCCGTGATCGCTGGTTTGAAAAAAGCATGTTTAAGGATTTGGCTATTCCCACTCCGGAATTTGCCGACATCCAGTCACAAGCCGATCTAGACGCTGCGCTGGTCACTATTGGCCTGCCGGCCGTATTGAAAACCCGTACGTTGGGTTACGACGGCAAGGGCCAAAAAGTCCTCCGTACGGCCGCAGATGTGCCTGGCACCTTTGCTGAGCTGGGTAGCGTGGCCTGTTTGCTTGAGGGTTTTGTACCGTTCAACGGCGAAGTGTCGTTGATCTCTGTGCGTGGTCGCGACGGCGAAACGCGCTTTTACCCGCTGGTGCATAACACCCATGAGCAGGGAGTTTTGCGTCTGTCGATTGCTAGCAGTCAGCATCCGCTGCAAAAACTCGCTGAAGACTACGCGATCCGCGTGCTCAAGCAGCTCGACTATGTGGGCGTGATGGCCTTCGAGTTTTTTGAAGTTGACGGCGGCCTGAAAGCCAACGAAATCGCCCCGCGCGTGCACAACTCCGGGCACTGGACCATCGAAGGTTCCGAGTGCAGCCAGTTTGAGAATCACCTGCGCGCCGTGGCCGGCTTGCCGTTGGGTTCGACCAAAAAGGTCGGCGAAAGCGCCATGCTCAACTTTATCGGCAGCGTACCGGCGGTGGATAAAGTCATCGCCATCGACGATTGCCATTTGCATCACTACGGTAAGGCCTTCAAGGTGGGTCGCAAGGTGGGTCACGCCACGCTGCGTAGCGCGGACCGTGCCACGCTGGACCGGCAGATTACCGCAGTCGAGTCGTTGATCGATCAGGCGTAAACCGACGCCCTTTCCCTCTTGGCGTACTGCTTGGCGCGGGTACGTCTTTCCCAGCGAGCTGCTATGCGTTCTTTGCTGATTTTCGTGCTATTGCTGCTGAGCCCGCTGGTCCATGCCGAACTGGCCGAGACCGACTGGCTCACCCTGCTCTCCGTCCACGACCGTAAAGCCCTAGAAACCATGCCGGAAATCAGCCATGACACGGCGGAAGGCGATGGCATATTTACCAATAAGGGCGGGCTCAAGCAGAAAGATAAAAAACTCCCTGCCGTGATGTATTCGAGCCAGACGGTGCCCGCACTCAACGGCAAAAAGATTCGCATTGGCGGTTATCCGGTGCCGCTGGAGAGTAACGCTAAGGGTAACAGCAGCTTGTTTTTTCTAGTGCCGTATCCCGGTGCGTGCATCCATGTGCCGCCACCGCCACCTAATCAGTTGATTCTGGTGCGTTACCCGCAGGGCATTAAACTCGATGATATCTACGCGCCGATCTGGGTTAGCGGCACGCTGAAGGTCGAGGCAGTGAGCAATGATTTGGCCGATGCGGCCTATGCGTTGGACGCCGCGAAGGTGCGGTTGGTCGAAGAAGCCGACTTGTAAGCGCTGCGCTCACTCGTTGTTGCCGGCGGCGCGAACATGCCCAACCACGCAATTACGCCCTTGCTGTTTGGCTCGATACAGCGCGTTGTCGGCCTTCAGCAATAGCCCAGTGCTGGTCTCCGGCAGGCCCGGTAACCAACTGGCTACGCCCAAACTGATGGTTATTACTGAGGTGCAGCTGTTCTCTGGGTGCTGAACTTTTAGGTTGGCAATTTTCAAGCGCAACGACTCGGCAAAACTCAGCGCGGCTTCGATATCGGTATCGGGCAAAATTACGCAAAACTCTTCGCCGCCATAGCGTGCAAGTAAGTCGCCGGCGCGGCTGACCCGTGATTGCAGCGTCAGGGCCACACGAATCAAACAGTCATCGCCGGCCAAGTGACCGAAACGGTCGTTGAAGCGTTTGAAGTGGTCGATATCCAGCAAGATCACGCTCAGTGGCCGGTATGAACGCATGCCCCGGCGCACCTCTTCTTCTAGGTAGTTGTTCATGCGTCGACGATTGGCGATGCCAGTCAGTTCGTCGGTGAGCGACTGGATACCGAGCTTTTCTGCTTGGGCTTTCAGTAGGTTCTCGCGGCGCATGCTGGCGCTCAGGTCGGTGACGGCAATCAGGCAGTGGTGCAAGCCGTCTTGGCGCAGCGGGATAACCTGCAGTGAGTGCGCTAACGGCTCTGCTGCAGCGGCGTCTTGCGGACTAAACAGCGGCAATATCTGCGTATTTAAGCTTGGCGAAAACACCGCAGGCAAGCCGCTCTGCAGCGCTTGGTTGATCGCGCGCAGCAACCGTGAATCGCTAAGTTCGGGCAGCAATTCTAGTAAGGGCATTTCCGTCCGCCACGGCGCAAGACTGTGCAGTCGCTGTTGTAACCATGGGTTGATAAAGCTAATACGCAGTTGCTCATCGACAATCAGCACGCCGGTGTGCAGTTTGCCTAAAGCGGCGCTGAGCAGCGCGCAGATGTTATTCATGCGGGGCTAGCTCCAGT
>JBBKVZ010000165.1:0-2911 GCA_037968715.1 Pseudomonas sp. | reverse complement strand
TCGACCCATGGCTCGGATGGCGTGGTGAATATCAACAACCTCAATCTGGTTACCGGCAATATCGGTATTCCCGGCGGCACCAGCTTGTCGATCACCGGCCAGTGCAACGCCATGGGCACCCGCGAGTGGTCGTCCTGCTCAGGCCTGCCGGGCTATCGGGCGCTGGAGAAAGAAAAAGACCGCAACACGGTGGCGGATTTCTGGGGCATCGACCCAAGCTTCTTCCCGGCCAAGCGTGGCCTGGCGCAGACCGATATCTTCCCGGCCATCGAGACCGGCGAGATCAAGGGTATGTGGCTGGTGGCGACCAACCCCATGACCTCGATGGCCAACCAACCACGCATCCGCAAGGCCATGGAGAACCTCGAGTTCTTGGTGGTGCAGGATGTGTACTCGGATGTGGAAACCACCCAGTACGCCCATGTGTTTTTCCCGGCTGCCGTGTGGGCCGAGAAGGAGGGCTGCCACACCAACACCGAGCGACGCGTCAACCTGACCCGCAACGTGTTGCCACCGTTTGCCGACTCCAAGCCCGATTTGTGGATTTTCAACCAGATGGCCAAGCGCTTTACCGAGCGCAACAAAATTCACTTCCCGGAGACCGCTGAGGGCGCCTTCGAGGAGATGAAGCACTTGTCGAAAGGCGCCGGCCGTACCCTGGATATTTCCGGCATGAGCTACGACCGCATTGAGGCTGCGCGCGGTATTCAATGGCCCTACAGCGAGGCACAAGCGGCGCAGGATGAAGCGGCCATTGGCCCGGTGCTGAGTTTTGATATGCAGCACCGTCAGGAGTTTATTGGCGCTCGGCGCTTGTATACCGATGGGCATTTTCAGACCGAGGATGGCCGCGCCAAGCTGATTCCGGTGCGCTTCTTCAACAACAACGAATGCCCCGACACTGAGTACCCGTTTTGGCTCAACTCGGGTCGGGTGGTCGAACATTTCCACACCCGCACGCGTACCGGCAAGATCGGCAACTGCAACAAGTTCAGCCCCACGCCTTATATGGAGATGAACCCGGACGCCGCGCAGGAGCTGGGCATCGAGCATCAAAGCTATGTGCGCTTGGTCAGCCGGCGTGGCGATGCGGTGGTGATGGTGCAGCTGACCCAGCGGGTCGGTCGCGACATGTTGTTTGTGCCGTTCCACTTTCACGACTGCGTAAATCGCCTGACCTTGGGCCTGCTCGATCCCCATTCGCGCCAGCCAGCCTTTAAGCAAAACGCGGTGCGTGTGGAGCTGATCGACCAGCAAGAAGCCGCGCGTTTTAACCTCGAACGCCGCGCGTTCTGACCGGGAACCTGAATATGACTACGACGACTAAGCCACACGCACAAACCGCCCCCGCCAGCACCTGTGGCGGCGAACAATGGCACCAGCCGATTCAGTTCGTGCCCAATGCCATTGATGCGAGCATCTGGGAAGTGCGCACCGAGGAGCAGCCGTATGCCTTCCTCAGTGATACCGAGATTGCCGACGAAAACCGCTACGGGCAGAAAATCGACCTGCTGGATTTAACCGAGCACAAATTGCCGCTCGGTCGCTCGCTATTTATCAACGAAAACCCGGCGGTGGGCAGCAACCCCAATCGCAATAAGCAGCATGGGTTTTTCTTCACCGCCGACAACTGCATCGGTTGCCACGCCTGTGAAGCGGCTTGTGCGGAGAAGAACGAAACGCCGGCGCACTTGGCGTTCCGTTCTGTCGGTTATGTCGAGGGCGGCAGCTACCCCGACTACAAACGCATGAACATCTCCATGGCCTGCAACCATTGCGACGACCCGGTGTGCCTGAAAGGCTGCCCGACTCGCGCCTACACCAAGCACGTCGAATACGGCGCCGTATTGCAAGACCCGGAAACCTGCTTCGGCTGCGGCTACTGCACCTGGGTCTGCCCGTATAACGCGCCGCAACTGGACCCGGTCAAAGGCCAAGTGTCTAAGTGCAATATGTGTGTCGATCGTTTGGAAGTCGGCCTCAAGCCCGCTTGCGTGTCGGCCTGCGTCGGCAATGCGCTGGACTTTGGCGTGATCGAAAACATCCCGGCCAATCGCGAGCAGGCGCGGGTAGAAATTCCCGGCTTTCCTGACCCCGCCATCACCCAGCCGAACATTCGCTTTCAGCAGATCAAGCAACTGCCGGACGAAATGACCCGCACCGACTCGATGCCAGTCAAGTATCACAAAGATGAACAGGGCCGTTATCGCCCAGCTATCGACCAGAAGCAGGGCAAGGCCAAACACTGGAATTTGGCGCGGTTAAGCTCGAAAGAGAACCCGCTGGTGCTGTTCACCTTGGCCACCCAAGCGGCGGCCGGGGCCTTTGCCTTGGCGTTCCTCGGTGCGCAATTGGGCTTGGGTGAGTTCCTGCGCTTTAGCCAATCGCTGCTGTATGTGCCGCTGGCCGGTCTGTGTTTCTTGATGGTGGCGTTTGGCTTGTTTATGTCGACCATGCACCTGGGCAAACCTAAGCGTTTCTACCGTGGCTTTAACAACCTACGGCACTCGCCGGTCTCCCGTGAGGGTCTGGGCATCGCGATCTTTATGGCCACGCTGGGCCTGCATATCCTGTTTAGCCTGCCGGCCAATGGCTTGGTGCAGACGCTGTTCAGTTCGCTGTTTGGTACTGAGATCGCCAGCCTGATTGCGCCTGCTACTAGCGCCAGCTTGGCGACTGTTTTTGGTGCGCTGGCGGTGCCATCCAGCCTGATCGGCCTGTACTACATGAACCGCTGCTACCGGATTAAAGCGCGGCCGTTTTGGGATCACTGGCAAGTCGGCACGGCATTCTTCGGCAGCATGTTATCGCTGGGTGCCTTGGTCAGCGCCTTGGTGATGATCCCAACGTTGCTGCTGTTGGGCGAAAGCTACCAAGTGGCGCTGTTGGTTAGCGCAGGCGTACTGACCCT
>JBBKVZ010000164.1:0-7724 GCA_037968715.1 Pseudomonas sp. | reverse complement strand
CCTCGAAGTGCGGCGAGGCGAAGCGGGCGTAGTACCACGACGACTCGACAAAGGTGTCCATGGTGTCGGTTTCACGCTTGGCCGGCGCGCCGCATTTCGGGCACTGGCACTCATAAAATTCGGGCATCCGCGCCAGTGGCGAGCCCGCGCCGTCGGGCACCACGTCTTCAGGCAACACTACTGGTAGCTGGTCTTCCGGCACCGGCACGTCGCCACAGGCATCGCAGTGGATGATCGGAATTGGGCAGCCCCAATAGCGCTGGCGGCTGATGCCCCAATCGCGCAGGCGGAACTGGGTCTTGCGTGCGCCGTGGGCGCTGGCTTCCAGGTCGGCGACTATGGCGTCGAAGGCTTCGGCGAATGCACTGCCGTCATATTTGCCCGAGTTGATCAGGAGCCCTGCATCTTTCGCCCCGTACCAATCTTTCCATTGTTTGTCGTCGAAGTAGGCAAATTCGTAATCTTCGATTGGATGGGAATTACGAAGCTGTTCTGTGTAAACGATATTGTTCTGGTAGACCTGCTTGATCGGCAGTCCGTACTTATTGGCGAACTCAAAATCGCGTTCGTCATGGGCCGGCACGGCCATTACCGCGCCTTCGCCGTAGCCCCACAGTACATAGTTGGCGACGAAGACTGGCAGTTTGTCGCCCGTCAGCGGATGAATAACGAACTGGCCGGTGGCTACGCCTTTTTTCTCCATGGTGGCCATGTCGGCCTCGGCCACGGAGCCGCCTTTGCATTCGGCGATAAAAGCGCTAACGGCTGGGTTGCTCTCGGCAGCACGCTGTGCCAGCGGGTGCTCGGCGGCTACCGCTACATAGGTGGCGCCCATCAGTGTGTCGGGGCGGGTGGTGTAGACCTTGAGTTGGCCGTCGATACCGACACTGCTCAGCTCGTAGTCAAATACCACGTCGGCGCCGAAGCTTTTGCCGATCCAGTTGCGCTGCATGGTCTTGACCTGTTCCGGCCAGCCATCCAACTCATCTAAACCGCTAAGCAACTCATCGGCATAAGCGGTGATCTTGAAGTAATACATGGGGATTTCGCGCTTCTCGACCAGCGCGCCAGAGCGCCAGCCGCGACCGTCAATCACCTGCTCGTTGGCCAGCACGGTCTGGTCCACTGGGTCCCAGTTGACGTTGCCGTTCTTGCGGTAAATCACACCTTTTTCGAACAGGCGAGTGAACAGCCATTGCTCCCAGCGGTAGTAATCGGGCTTGCAGGTGGTCACTTCGCGCGACCAGTCGACCGCCAAGCCCAAACTTTTCAGCTGGGTTTTCATGTAAGCGATGTTTTCGTAGGTCCACTTAGCCGGCGCCACGTTGTTTTTCATGGCGGCGTTTTCTGCCGGCATGCCAAAGGCGTCCCAGCCCATCGGTTGCAGTACGTTTTTGCCCTGCATACGTTGGTAGCGGGCGATTACGTCACCGATGGTGTAGTTGCGCACATGGCCCATGTGCAGCTTGCCGCTGGGGTAGGGGAACATCGACAGGCAATAGAAAGTCTCCTTGCCTGGCTGCTCGGTCACTACAAAGGATTTCTGCGCGTCCCACAGGGACTGGGCGGCGGCTTCGATTTCGCGGGGCTGATAGAGTTCGTGCATGGCTACTTAGGCTGGCTACTTGTGCTTGAAAGAGGGCTTTGAGCTAACGCGCTAGCATACAGGAGGCCGCTCGGCTGAGGGAAACCCTGATTGCGCGGGTGTGCCGGTGAGCCCGCCGTTGGTCGCGGTGGGCATTTGCTGGCGGCGTGAACGCTACGCTTTAAAGCAAGGATCGGAGAATTACTCCGGTGTAGAGGTGTCGCATGACTGACTTAAGCCGAACCGAGGAGCATGGAGGGCTTTATGGACGATTGCTACAGAGGCTGGCGCTGGCGCTTGAGGAGGCTGATGCGGCTGGCCTGCGCGGTACACCAGCCTCGGATGAGTTGGAATTAAGCGGTCTGAGCCCTGCGGAGCTGCAGCTGGTTCGCGCTTATCTAGAGCAGGACTTGAGCTGGCTAAAGGGCTGGCATGCGGCTGCCGAACAGTTAGCACTGCTTGAGCAACAGACAGTGTCGGCCAGTTCTGCGCGTGGCAGCGCGAAGCCTGCAGGCAATGCGCCGGTACGGCTCAAGCCGCGCCAGCAACTGTGTTGTGCTGTGTGTGGTACGCCGGTTACTGGCTTGCACGCAGAGGATATTCAGGCCTGCCATTGCTGCGGCTCACAGTTATTTCGCAGCGGCGCAATGCCGCGCTAATTTCGCCAAGCTGCTTTTGTGCGGCGTGTCGGGTTAGGCTGCGCGTTTTGTGTGCGGGTGGCTTATGACGTTTGAATTAATAGAACTTCGTTATGTGGTTAAGCAGTTGCTGTTGCCGCCGGGCGGCCTGCTGCTGTTACTGCTGGCTGCGTGGTGTTTGCGTGCGCGCGCGCCGCAGATAGCCCGCAGTTGTTTTGCCGTCGGCTTTGTTGGCTTGTGGTTAAGCAGTTTGCCGATTGTGGTGGAGTACGCCGCTCGCCAGCTTGAGCCGCGCGGCGCATTGCTGGCGAGCGATTGGCCTGAGCTGGCCCAGCAGGCGCAGGCAATTGTGGTACTCGGTGCTGGGCGTGAGCGTGCTGATCCGGCATGGCAAGCGGATGCGCCGAGCCTGTTGGGCGTTGAGCGCCTGCGTTACGCGGCACGCTTAGCGCGGGCCAGCGGATTGCCGTTGCTAACCTCTGGTGGCTTGCATTACGGTGCGCCGCCCAGTGAAGCGGCCATTATGGCGGATAGCCTTGAGGAGGATTTTGCCGTGTCGGTGCGTTGGCAAGAGGGGCAAAGTCTAACCACTTGGGAGAATGCCCAAGCCACGGCGCGCATGTTGGCGCCGCTGGGAATCAAACGCGTGGTGCTGGTTACCCAAGCGTCACACATGTTGCGGGCGCGTTGGTGTTTTCAGCAGGCGGGGTTTGAGGTGGTGATGGCCCCAATGGGTTTTCTTGGCGTGGCCAATGCCCGGCCGTTGGGCGGTTGGCTGCCGGAAAGCAAGGCTGTGTGGCAAAGCGGGCAGTTGCTCAATGAAGCAGTTGGCCGACTGGTGTATCCGCTGTTGTATGACTGAGTCAGTTCGCAAACTCGTCGCCTCTTAAGCGCGGCGACGGATTTGCTGTTGGGCTACAGCGTTTTGGCGATTCGGCTGGCCAGCAAGGCCCAAGCAAAGAGTAGTGCGCAGAGAATCGCCAGCGGCCAAGAGCGCCAGCGCAGGTACGGAGTGAGCTCCTGCATGGGCACGACGTCACCGTAGAGCACGTCTTGGACAAACTGCGGCAGTTGTGCGGTGATTTTACCGAACGGATCAATCACCACCGTCATGCCGTTGTTAGTGGCGCGAATCATCCAGCGTCCACCTTCAAGGGCGCGCATCTGCGCCATTTGCAGGTGTTGCAACGGGCCGATTGAGCTGCCAAACCAGGTGTCGTTACTGACTGTAAGCAAGATGTTGCTCTGCGCGGCGAGGCCGGCGGCAAAGTCGGGATACACCACCTCATAGCAAATATACGTGGCAATGCTGTAGCCCTTAGCTTGCAGCAGTGGCTGCTCGGCTGGGCCGCGGGCGAAGTCCGACATCGGCAAGTTGAAAAAGGCAATCAGTCCGCGCAGTTGCTCTTGTAGCGGTACGTACTCGCCAAAGGGCACCAGCTTTTGCTTGAGGTAGGTGCCGTGGCCCTGACCGGTGGCGGTGATACCGTTGTAGTAGCGTTTCTCGCCGCGCTCATTTAACTGACGAATCGGCACGCCGGTAATCAGCGCGCTGTGCCGACTGTTGGCAAAGGTGGCCATCTCGGCTAGGTAGTCCTCGGCATACTCTTTGAGCACCGGCACTGCGGTTTCCGGCCAGACGATTAGGTCTGTCGGCTTGGCATTGCGGCTCATGTCGCGGTACAGGTTGAGTTGGGCGCGCAGTTGCGCCGGGTCCCACTTGAGGTTTTGCGGCACATTGCCTTGCAGCATAGCCACGCTCAAGGGCTCGCCTGCCGGGCGAGTCCAGTCATGCCCGGTAAGGGCTACGCCGGCCAGCCAAGGCGTTAGCAGGAGCGCTACACCGGCGGCGAGAAACGCCGGGCGGGCGCGCAAGCGCGGCAGATTGACTAACAGCGCAGCACTCAGAGCCAAAACAAAGGAAATCAGCCAGACACCGCCGAGTGGCGCAAGGCCCGCCAGCGGACCATCCAGCTGGCTATAGCCGGCATACACCCAGGGGAAGCCGGTTAGGAACCAGCTGCGAAACGCTTCTAGAGCCAGCCACAGTGCGGCAAAAGCCATGGCGTCGGCCAGTGGTGCTTCGTTGCGGCGCAGCCAGCGCGCCCAAAGCCAAGCCGGCAGGCCAAAGAGAAAACCCAGTGCTGCGCAAAAGGCCAGCGTTAGGCCGCCTGCCAGGGGTGCAGACGCGCCGCCGTGGTCATGGATGCTGACGTAAATCCAGCTGATCCCGGCTAGAAACGCCCCCAAGCCATAGCACCAGCCGCGCCAGAGTGCAGCGCTAGGCGCGAGGTCACGCAGGCCCCGATAAAACAACGCCAGCGACAGCAGGGCCAACGGCCAGAGGTCGAATGGCGCCAAGGCCAGCGGCGTCAGGGCGCCGGCAAGTAAGGCGAGCGCGTTTCCCGGCCAGCCGGGGCGAGTGAACCAGTGCATGGGGCGATCCTTGTCGGCAATGAGGGTGGCGCGGGGCGGGTTGCTGGGTTGATGTGGCGGGTTGTGGCGTACTTGCTTGTCGAAGGTTTAGCCGCGCATTGGCGCTAAACCTTCTTCGCCGCAAGGCCGGTTAGCTTGCGCGTGACTCTGGCGTGAGTCGCAGCAAATGAATGCGCCGGCTGTCGGCGCTGAGTACGCGGAACCGATAGCTGCCGATTTCAGTGACTTCGTTGCGCTTAGGCAGGTGGCCGAAGGCGCTCATCACCACGCCGCCGATGGTGTCGAATTCCTGATCGGAGAGGGTGCTGTCGAAGAACTCGTTAAAGCGCTCGATCGGGGTCAGGGCTTTGATCAAGAAGTCGCCGCTGGGCAACGGTTTGATGAAGCTATCTTCCTCGATGTCGTGCTCGTCTTCGATTTCGCCGACGATTTGCTCCAGTACGTCTTCGATGGTGACCAAGCCGGCCACGCCGCCGTACTCGTCGATGACCACGGCCATGTGGTTGTGGTTGGCGCGAAACTCACGCAGCAACACGTTCAGGCGCTTGGATTCGGGCACGAAGGTGGCCGGGCGCAGCAGATTTTTGACGTCAAAGCTGGCTAGCGGGTCTTGCAGTACCAGTGGCAGTAAGTCTTTGGCCAGCAAGATACCGATCACATCATCAAGGTTCTCGCCGATCACCGGGTAGCGCGAGTGCGCCGACTCGAGAATCGCCGGCAGGAACTCTTGCGGGCTCTGGGCGGCTTTGATGCTGATCATCTGCGAGCGTGGCACCATGATGTCGCGCACTTGCAGGTCAGCAACTTGGATAGCACCTTCGACGATGGCCAAGGCCTCGCTGTCGAGTAGCTTGTTTTGATGTGCCTCGCGCAGGAGTTGCAGCAGTTCCTGGCGGTTTTTCGGTTCGTGGGTAAAAGCCTGGGTGATTTTATCCAGCCAAGTCTTTTGCCCGCTGCTCGATCGGTCTTCGCTCATGCGTGTGTACTCACGGCTCCTTAATACTGATGTGAAATATACGATTAATTGCCGACCCGCTTATTGCTCGTCGGCGTATGGGTCGTTATAGCCTAATTCGGCCAGTAACTTACGCTCTAAATCTTCCATCTCTTCGGCTTCGTCGTCGTCGAGATGATCATAGCCAAGCAAATGCAGGCAGCCATGAATGACTAAATGCGCCCAGTGGGCGGCCAGCTCTTTGTTTTGCTCGGCGGCTTCGCGCTCAACCACTGCCACGCAAATTACCAGATCGCCAAGCAAGGGAATGTCTAGCAGGCCTTCAGGAATATCGGCCGGGAACGACAATACGTTGGTGGCGTAATCTTTGCCGCGCCAGGTGTTGTTTAGTTCGCGGGCCTCATCGTTGTCGACCAGACGAATGGTCAGCTCGGAGTCGGCGCTGCGCGGACTGAGACCTTTAGTGCACCACAGATGCAATTGTTCGCTGCTCGGTGCGGCGCCCTCAGTGGCAACCTGAACATCCAGCTCAATCATGCTGGCGTGCCTTGCCGGTGCGTGGCGTGGGCGCGTCTTGATGGCTCAGCTCATAACGCTCATAGGCCTCGACGATGCGTTGCACCAGCGGATGGCGCACCACGTCCTTGGACTGAAAGTGGGTGAAGGCAATGCCAGGCACGTTGTGCAGCACTTCCATCACATGATTCAAGCCCGACTTGGTGCCGCGCGGCAGATCGACCTGGGTGATGTCGCCGGTTATCACTGCAGTGGAGCCAAAACCGATACGGGTGAGGAACATTTTCATCTGCTCCAGCGTAGTGTTCTGGCTCTCGTCGAGAATGATAAAGCTGTTGTTCAGCGTGCGGCCGCGCATATAGGCCAGCGGCGCGACTTCAATTACCTGCTTCTCGATCAGTTTATTGACCTGCTCAAAACCGAGCATTTCATACAGTGCGTCATACAGCGGGCGCAGGTAGGGGTCGATTTTCTGTGACAGGTCGCCGGGCAGAAAGCCCAGTTTTTCTCCGGCTTCCACTGCTGGGCGGACCAGCAGGATGCGACGGATCTGCTCGCGTTCCAGGGCGTCCACTGCGCAGGCTACGGCCAGATAAGTTTTGCCAGTACCTGCTGGGCCGATGCCAAAATTAATGTCGTGGTCAAGAATGGCTTGCACGTAGCGCTGCTGGTTAACCCCGCGCGGGCGAATCATGCCCTTGCGGGTGCGCAAGGCAATGCTCGACTCGCTGCTGCTGGGCGTCAGTTGCTCTTCGCTCGACTCTTGCAGAAACAAGTGCACCACGTCCGGCGATAGCTCGTTGGCCACGGTTTCCCGGTACAAACGCAGAATCAATTGTTCGGCGGCACGCAGGGTGGTCAGGTTGCCGAGCAGTTCGAATTGGTTGCCACGATTGCGAATTTCGATGCCCATGCGCTGCTCAATCAGGCGCAGGTGCTCGTCGAGTGCACCGCACAGATTGGCAAAGCGCCGCGGCTCAAAAGGCTCAAGGGTAAAATTGTGTACTTCTATGGGGGCGTTCAATATGGCTGTATTCAAGGTCGATTTGGCCGTTAGTCGCAGAAGTTGATGGTTGGCAGGATAACCGCTGGGGAGGCAAGGGTGAAAGCTCGCCGCCCCAGGCAATTAGTCGACTAGGGTGCCGATCAGCGAATTGGGCCGCGCTTCGTCTATGCGCACGTTAACGAACTGACCAATCAGGCTCGGGTCGTTAGAACGGAAGTTGACGATGCGATTGGCTTCACTACGCCCCTGCAGTTGCCCAGGGTCTTTTCTCGAGTAGTCGCGCACCAAAATGCGCTGCACGCTACCGACCATGCGGCGACTGTTTTCAAAACCCTGCTGGCTGAGTTTGTGTTGCAATCGAGCCAGGCGCTCGCGCTTGGTTTCGGTCGAAGTGGCATCGGCCAAGTCGGCCGCCGGCGTGCCGGGACGGGCGCTGTAGACAAAGGAATAAGAGAAGTCGAAACCGATGTCTTCAATCAACTGCATGGTTTGTTCGAAGTCTTTATCGGTCTCGCCCGGGAAGCCGACGATAAAGTCCGAGCTAATCACGATGTCCGGCACCGCTAAGCGCAGCTTGCGAATCCGCGA
>JBBKVZ010000163.1:0-3859 GCA_037968715.1 Pseudomonas sp. | reverse complement strand
TCGATCTGTACCGGTGAATCCATCCAGCCCTGGCTAATCGCCGCTACAGCCGCCGCACAGGCCCCCGTGCCGCAGGCTTGGGTTTCGCCGGCGCCACGTTCCCATACGCGCAGTTTGGCGTAGTGCCGGTCAACCACCTGAATAAAGCCGACATTCACCCGCTGCGGGAAGCGTGCGTGCAGCTCCAGCTTAGCGCCGAGGGCGTGTACCGGTGCCAGTTCGGCGTCATCAACGCGCAGCACTGCATGCGGATTACCCATCGACACGGCCGCCAGCGGGTAGCTTTGCCCTTCCACTTCGACGTCGTAGCTGGGTGCTGCGCGCTCGGCGATAAACGGAATCTGCGCTGGTTCTAAGCGGGGCGGGCCCATGTTGACGCTGATTTGGCCGTCGCTGCGCAGGTCGAGTTCAATGATGCCGCCCTTGGTTTCGACCCGAATCTGCCGCTTAGCGGTTAGGCGTTTATCCACCACAAAACGGGCGAAGCAGCGCGCACCGTTGCCACATTGCTCCACTTCCGAGCCGTCAGCGTTGAAAATCCGGTAACGGAAGTCGACGTCAGGATTGCTCGGTGGTTCGACCAACAGCAGTTGGTCGAACCCTACGCCCGTGTGCCGATCGCCCCACTGCTTGGCGTGCTTGGGCTGAATGTGTGCATGTTGGCTGATCAGGTCGAGAACCATGAAATCGTTGCCCAGACCGTGCATCTTGGTAAAGCGCAATAACATCAGCTTTATCCTTGGGTGTCTGGCGGCAACAGGCTTTCACCGGCGAACAGCTCTTGTACGGTCTCACGTTGGCGCACTTCAATGCAGCGTTCGCCGTCGACCATGATCTCGGCCGCACGGCCTCGGGTGTTGTAGTTGGAACTCATCACAAAACCGTAGGCACCCGCCGAGCAAATGGCCAGCAAATCGCCTTCTTCCAGCGCTAGAGAGCGGTCTTTAGCCAGGAAGTCGCCGGTTTCGCAGATCGGCCCGACGATATCGTAAGGGCGCGCGAGGGTATTGCGTGGCTGCACGGCCACTACGTCCATCCAGGCTTGATACAGCGCTGGGCGGATGAGGTCGTTCATGGCTGCATCGACGATGGCAAAATCTTTGTGCTCAGTGTGCTTGAGGTACTCGACGCGGGTCAGCAGTACGCCGGCATTGGCGACGATGGAGCGGCCCGGCTCAAATACCAAGGCCAGCTTGCGATCACCCAGGCGCTCACGCACCGCTTGGATATAGTCGCCGGCCAACGGTGGTTGTTCGTCGCGGTATTGCACACCAAGACCGCCACCGAGGTCCAAATGACGGATGTGGATATCGCGCTCAGCCAAGCGGTCGATCAACGCGAGCAGGCGATCTAACGCGTCGAGAAACGGTGGCAAAGTGGTCAACTGCGAGCCGATATGGCAGTCGACACCGAGCACTTGCAGGTTGGGTAGTTCGGCGGCGCGGGCATATACAGTCTCGGCATCGCTGATGGCGATGCCGAACTTGTTTTCTTTTAAACCGGTGGAGATGTACGGATGGGTGCCGGCATCCACGTCCGGGTTAACCCGCAGCGATACCGGGGCGATCAGGCCCAGCTCAGCGGCTACTTGTTGCAGACGCTCCAACTCGTCGGTGGACTCGACATTGAAGCAGTGCACGCCAATTTGCAGGGCGCGGCGCATGTCGTCGCGGCTCTTGCCTACACCGGAGAAGACGATTTTTGCGGGCTTGCCACCGGCGGCCAGCACGCGCTCCAGTTCACCGCGCGAAACGATGTCGAAGCCGGCGCCTAAACGTGCCAGCACGTTGAGCACGCCGAGGTTGGAGTTGGCTTTTACAGCGAAGCAGACCAGATGCTCGATACCCGTTAAGGCGTCGGCATAAGCACGGTACTGCGCCTCGATGTGCGCCCGCGAGTAAACGTAAGTAGGCGTGCCGAAACGCTCAGCAATAGCGGACAGCGCCACGCCTTCCGCGAACAGTTGACCGTCGCGGTGGGTAAAAGCTTGCATGCAACCCCCTTAGTTTTCGTAGACGTCTTTGTCGTGCTGCTTGGCGGCTTTTTCATCGTCCGGGTGATAAAGCGGGCCTTTTTGCCCGCAGCCAACTAGGGCCGCAGACAGTACGACAAGTGCAACGAGAGGAAGCAGTAGACGCTTCATGGGGCAGTCCTTGAAAAATCAGTAATTGCCACCGAGTATACCGGCCCCCCGGCGGCTTGCCTATGCGCCACCATTTAGGGCGCTCGCCACTTAGAGCTATAGGTGTCGATCAATCCGGCGTGCGGCTGGCTAGCCCCACGGGCGCCTCGGCGGATTTGCTGCGAAGATGCTGTTTCAGGTGGGCCGGGGGCGTACAGGGCGCGGCTAGCGTGCAGACATGCCTGCGCTATGAGCCTGAGAATTGCAGGCTTAGTTAGTCTGCTGCTAACTTGGTTTTACTCCTCGGGTGGGCTATACCCCGCTTGGCCATATGCACATGTGCATGTGATAGATGTTCCATGCTGGGGCAACGTGGCAGTTGGCCGCGTTCAAGCAAGGCGATAGTCTGCTCGTCTATGCGGGTGTGTTACTGGCTGCCACGCCGAGGATACTCGGCGCAATCGGTTGGTTGAGCGCGCCGGGTACACACTAAGGCACTTGTTTTTTAGTTATTGACGTCCACTTTTTATCTGTTGAGGTAGCTGTATGAGTTTGACCGAAGCCCGTTTTCACGATCTGGTGGATGCCGCGCAAGAAAGCATCGAAGACGTGTTCGATGGCAGCGACCTAGACCTTGATCTGGAAAATTCCGCAGGCGTATTAACGGTGCGTTTTGAAAATGGCACTCAACTGATTTTCAGCCGCCAAGAACCGCTGCGCCAATTGTGGCTGGCGGCGCGCACCGGTGGCTTTCATTTTGACTATGACGCCGCCAGTGAGCGCTGGATGTGCGATACCAGCGATGAGCTGCTGGGCGAGATGCTGGGGCGCCTGACACTTGAGCAGGCGGGCGTGGAACTTGAGTTTGAAGAGCTCTGATCAGCCGCCCGTTAGCATCGTGGCGGCAGACGCCCCGGTGCTCTCGCCCTGCCGGCGGCAGTGCTGTTTAGACGACACCGACCGCTGTATCGGTTGCGGCCGTTTGTTGGCGGAAATCCTTGAATGGGGCAACGCCAGCAGTGTTCGGCAGCGGGAGATCTGCACGCTGGCCAAAAGCCGTTTACGGCCGCCGCCGTTTGGTGGTGGCTAACCGGTTGGCGCCTTGTGTATTTATGCTGCTGTGTTACGGTCGGCCCATGCCTCGACAGATAGAGGCCCAACAGAACCCCGAGCTTGCTCGGGGTTTTGCTTTTTTACGACAGTTGTAAGGAGCTTGGCGATCATCATGAGTACACCGTCCATCACCATCACGCGTTTGGATTTGCAACGACTGGAGCGTTTGCTTGCCGATCCGAAAAACCTCGGCCCTGGCGCCGAAGCCTTGGAAAAGGAGTTGGATCGCGCGAATATTGTTGGCCATGACGAAGTGCCGGTAGGCGTGGTGACCATGAATTCGCGGGTGTTCTGTCGCGACGAAAGCAGCGCCAAGGAATACCACCTGACGCTGGTGTACCCGCAAGACGCTGGCCCCAAGGGCACGGTGTCGATTCTTGCGCCAGTCGGCAGCGCCTTGCTAGGCCTGAGTGTCGGCCAGCAGATTGATTGGCCGGCGCCGTTGGGTAAGGTCATCAAACTGACCTTGCTGGCCGTTGAGTATCAGCCAGAAGCGGCGGGTGAATACACGCGCTGAGGTTTTTGCCTAGCGGCCGTTTAAGCCTGTTGCAGCGCGCTATTTAAGGCCTCTTCCAGTCGGGCCTTGTAGCGCAGGTAATGAATGGTCTGGCTGTGGCCGTCATC
>JBBKVZ010000162.1:0-5561 GCA_037968715.1 Pseudomonas sp. | reverse complement strand
CTGATGCCTGTGAGCCTGGCCAACCCATTGATTCGCGAGGATCTGCAAGGCATTTTCGGCCATCTCGGTGGGCTTGATGCTCTGCGCGGCGGGCACTTGCTTCTCAGCGGTGGCACTGGTTTCTTTGGCAAGTGGCTACTGGCGCTTTGTGATCTGCTCAACGAGCAGGGTTGGGGGCTGCGGGTCACCGTGTTATCGCGCGACCCGCAGCGCTTTCTAAGCGCCGAACCACGTTACCGTGACTGCGATTGGCTGAACTGGATTACCGCCGATATGCGCCAGCTCCAGGCGCAAGATCTACGCGCCGACTTTCTCCTGCACGCGGCCACGGACGCTTCTTTGACTGGCCAGGTGGATCGCCTTAAGTTGCTCGACGACCTTTATGAAGGTTCCCGGCGCGTACTTGACCTTGCCGTACGCAGTGGCGTTCGACGCGTGCTGACAATCGGCTCAGGTGCTCAGTACGGCGTCCCGGCTGGTGATCGGCTACGCGAAGACGATGCGCGCGCCTGCTCCAGCACCGATCCAAGCCAGGTATACGGCGAAGCCAAGCGCCTGCAGGAGATGCTCGCCGCACTCTATGCCGAGCGCCATGGTTTAGAGGTGGTATTCAGCCGCTGTTTCGCTTTTCTTGGCGCTGGATTACCGCTGGACACGCATTTCGCCGTTGGCAACTTCATCCGTGATGCGTTGTATCGTGAGCGCATTATCTTGAACTCCAGCGGTGAGGCGTTGCGCAGTTATCTGTACGGCGCCGACTTGGCTGGCTGGCTGTTGTGTCTGCTGGCAGGTGGGCAAAATGGCAAGGTTTATAACGTCGGCTCCGATGCAGCGCTGTCAATCGCTGACCTGGCGCGGCGAGTAGGTGCGCTGCTGGCACCGGACAAACCAGTGCAGATCGGTACAGCCATCGGGAATAACCTGCGTTCAGCCTATGTGCCGGATATCTCCCCAGCGCGCGAACTGGGCCTGTCAGTATGGACACCGTTGGATGAGGCAATTCTACGCACCGCGGCATGGGCCCGCCGGACCGGAGAAGTTTTTGTTTGAATCAACCGGAACGTAGGCCGCTGGCGTAGCGACGTTTCGCAATCCTTAGCTTTTTTCGAGGTCATCATGCGCTCATTGTTCGCGCCACGTCCGAGCCCCTATTACATCTTCGGCTTTAACTACCGCCGCAGCTCAGCCGGTATCCGTGTCATGCATATGCTTTGCGATGCGCTGATCCGTTCGGGTTATGAGGCCTATGTGATGGCCGAGGAGTTCAGCCCGGACCTCATGACGCCCAAACTTACCAATGAGCTGATTGCCCAGCATCGTGCCATGGGTATCAAACCCATCGCCGTATATCCGGAAGTAGTCGATGGCAACCCACTACAGGGCAGCGTGGTGGTGCGTTACTTACTGAACAAGCCCGGCTTCATCTCCGGCAAAGGTGAGTACGGCGAGAACGATCTGCTCTTCGCCTACAAGCAGGACTTCATGCAGGCTGGCATGCCGAGTGAGAATCATCTGTTCCTGCCGGCCATTAACTCGAACATCTTCCGTCCTGCTGCTGATTTAGAGTATCGGGTGCCTGGCCGTGTTTGCTATTACCTTGGGCACAAACGTCACGCGCATATTGACCCGCAGCTACTGCCCGCGGATGCCATCGAGATCACACTCACCTATCCCGATTCCTGGGAGGGGCTGGCTGACATCTTCCAGCAGTGTGAGTACCTATATCTAGGTGAGGCCTCCGGGCTCGCATACGAAGCGGCGCTTTGCGGCTGTTTACCGGTACTGGTTACCGACCGCTGGAGCTCCATCCAGTCCGATCCCAGCTCCTTTGTCGCGTTTGGTCTGGATTCTGGGGAGCTAGCCCGTGTCCGTAGCATCCTTCCTGGAACGCTGAAAACGCTGGAAGCGCAGCGTGCGGCTTTCTGGCCCGAACTCGATCGCTTCATTAGGGTCACCCAAGCGGCAATCGAAGAACGTAAACACAACCCTGACCGACAGGTGGTCCAACACTGGCTTAAGGGGCGCACTTTGAATCAGGTGCAACAGCGCCTGGTCGAGGAGCGCAAAGCGCAACTACCAGCGCTGGGCATTACCGCGGTGTTGTTCGACCCCAGTGACAAGGCAACAACCGCGGAGTTGCAGACCAGCTTTGCCAGCTTGATCCAGTGGCAGGCCAGTAGTCCTGGTGTGCTTGTGCGGGTGGTCAGTGCTGCGACGGCGCCTGACTTTCTTCCGCCGGGTTTTGTCTGGGATCAGATTGTGGTCGAGCCGGTGGCGGCACTCAATCAGGCACTGGCACAGATAAACAGTGAGTGGCTATTGCTGCTGACTCCAGGTGATGAGTTGCTGCCCACTGGCACGCTGATGCTCGATTTAGAGTTGGCTGGTGCCGCAGAATGCCGAATGGTCTTTACCGATGCCATCTATCGCGCGGGGGGGAACCAGGGAATGGTCTTCCGCCCGGACTTCAATCTCGATTATTTGCTCAGCCTTCCTGCTGGTGCTGCCCATCATTGGTTGTTTCGTCGTGACACCCTGTTAGCCGTCGGCGGCTTCGACCCTGCCTTCACTGCAGCGTTGGAGTTCGAGATGATCGTGCGCTTAATCGAGCAGGATGGCATGTCCGGCATTGGTCATGTCGCCGAGCCTCTGCTGATCTGCGAGGCGCCCGCGTTGCGGGATAACCCAGACGAAGTGCGCGTGCTGGAACGTCATCTGTTGGCCCGAGGTTACGAGCATGGCGAGGTGCGACAGACGCTGCCCGGTCATTACCACCTGTATTATGGTCATGCCGCACAGCCGCTGGTTTCGATCCTGGTGCCGACCAAGGACCAGTTGCCGGTGTTGCGGCGATGTATTGAAAGCCTGCTGGAAACGACGCGCTACACGAATTATGAAGTTATTGTCATCGACAACAACAGTGAAACGCCTGAAGCAATTGAATGGTTAGCTCAGCTAGCGCTCGTCGGCGAAGACAAGGTGAGGGTGCTGAGTTACCCGCAACCGTTCAATTTTTCGGCGATCAACAACGTCGCGGCGCAGGTGGCGCGTGGCGAATACCTGGTGCTATTGAACAACGACACAGCAATTATTAGTCCGGATTGGCTTGATGAGTTGCTCAACCACGCGCAACGACCGGAGGTCGGGATTGTTGGTGCCAAACTGCTGTTCCCCGACAAACGCGTCCAGCACGCTGGGGTGATTCTTGGTCTGGATGGTCCAGCCGAGCATCCATTTATTGGCGAGGCCATCGACGCAGCGGGTTATATGCAGCGTTTGCAGGTAGACCAGAACTACAGCGCAGTAACCGCGGCATGCCTAATGATTCGCAGATCGCTTTACTTCGAGGTTGGCGGGATGGATGAAGCGCAGTTTGCGGTGTCTTACAATGACATCGATCTGTGCCTCAAGGCTGGCCAGGCCGGCTATCTGACCGTTTGGACGCCCCACGCAGTATTAATGCACGAAGGCAGCGTCAGTCAGAAAAAGGTTGATCCGCAGGCCAAGGAAGCCAAACGTAAGCGCTTTGTCGCCGAGCAGGACGCCATGTATGCCAAGTGGTTGCCGAAACTGGCTCACGATCCAGCCTATAACTCCAACTTATCGTTGGTCGAGCCTGGTGGCTTTAAGCTGGCCGATAACCAATTGTCTTGGCGCCCGCTCGCCGCTTGGCGGCCGTTGCCGACGGTTTTGGCGCACCCTGCGGATCTTACTGGCTGTGGCCAATACCGAGTTATTCAACCCTTCAATGCCTTGCAACAGCAGGGCTTCATTGATGGAGGCCTTTCTTTCGGCATGCTCTCTGTCGTGGATTTGCAGCGTTACGATCCAGATGTTGTGCTGCTGCAGCGTCAGATTGGTGATGAACGGCTGGAGGCGATGCGCCGAATGCAGGCATTTTCGCGAGCGTTCAAGGTCTATGAACTGGATGACTACCTGCCAAATTTACCGATGAAGAGTGCCTACCGAGCGAACATGCCCAAGGACATCCTCAGGTCGCTGCGCCGTGGTATCTCCTATGCGGATCGCTTTGTAGTGTCTACGCAGGCGATGGCTGAGGCTTTCAGGGATTTCCATCCGGATATCCGGGTGGTGAAAAACCGTCTCGATCCTCGTCAGTGGCGTGGCTTGAGCAGTCAGCGGCGCAGTACCAACAAACCGCGTGTTGGTTGGGCGGGTGGGGTCGGCCATGCCGGTGATCTGGAAATGCTTACCGATGTGGTCAAGGCGTTGGCGAGTCAGGTGGAGTGGGTTTTCTTCGGTATGTGTCCAGACCAACTGAGACCCTATATCCATGAATTCCATCCAGGGGTTGCCATTGAACAGTACCCGGTAGCATTGGCTGGATTGAACCTAGATCTGGCCCTGGCGCCGGTTGAGCAGAATCTGTTCAATGAGTGCAAGAGCAACCTGCGCTTGCTGGAGTACGGGGCCTGTGGCTTTCCAGTGATTTGCAGCGATGTGCGCTGCTATCAAGATGGTTTGCCGGTGACCCGAGTCAAGAACCGCTTCAAGGATTGGCTCGAAGCCATTCGCATGCATCTGGCCGATCTGGATGCTGCCGCCCGCATGGGCGATGAATTACGTGCTGCGGTGAACCGTGAATGGATGCTTGAAGGGCAAGGCCTAGAGGCCTGGCGCAAGGCCTGGCTGCCCGATTGAGAGTCTTGTGCGCCATGTAACACTTGTTTTTTTTGCTGGGCCGCGAATTATTTTGAATGATGGCCCTTAAGTTTTCTTCAGGGGGGGCGATATAGATTAGGAATGCGAAGTAACTGGGTGCCTGAGTAAGGTAACCGTCCAGCCTCTCGCACCCATAGGCTACCTTTAGTACCCGCCCATTGGAGGCAAATACCATGGCACTTACAGTAAACACGAACATTGCGTCCCTAAACACTCAGCGCAACCTGGGCAGCTCCTCCAATGCGCTGGCGACCTCCTTGCAGCGTCTGTCCACTGGTTCGCGTATTAACAGTGCCAAGGACGATGCCGCCGGCCTGCAGATTGCAAACCGTCTGACCAGCCAGATCAACGGCTTGGGTGTGGCGGTACGTAACTCTAACGACGGTATTTCTTTGGCGCAGACCGCAGAAGGCGCGTTGCAGCAGTCCACCAACATTCTGCAGCGTATGCGTGATCTGTCCCTGCAGTCGTCAAACGGCTCAAACAGCGACTCAGAGCGGACTGCTTTGAACTCTGAAGTCGGTCAGTTGAAAAAAGAACTGGACCGTATCAGTAACACCACCACCTTCGGTGGCCAGAAATTGCTCGATGGTAATTTTGGCACCAAGAACTTCCAAGTGGGTTCGGCTGCGAACGAAAGCATCAGCGTCAATATTGACGAAATGAGTGCCGACTCGCTCAAAGGTAATTTCTTTCAAACTGCCTTTACCAGCGCAACTTCCGCAAGTGGTGTTACTACTGCCGGTACTGCGACCATCACCCTCGATTTTTCGGGCACCACTCCTAACTCAGTGCTGGATGTCAAGCTGGCGGATGGTGATACAGCTACTCAGGTTACCGACAAGATTGCGGCAGCCATCAACGACGCCAACCTAGGG
>JBBKVZ010000161.1:0-9167 GCA_037968715.1 Pseudomonas sp. | reverse complement strand
TATTGATCCGCGCGGCCAAATGTAACTGGCTGAGGTCCAGGTGTTTGGCCGCCGTCACATCCAGCGCGTCGGTGACCACCACGCCATCACTGTGGTGCAGCAGGGCGATCGACAGGTAGTCGGTCATGCCTTGTTGGTAGTGGGCAAACAGCACGTGGCCGCCGGTAGAGAGATTGGACTCCTCCATAAGCTTTTGCAGCTGCTCGACCGCCTGGCGGCTGAACTGGGTGAAGTCTTGCTCGCCAGCCAGGTAGCTTTGCAACCAGCCGCTAAACGGATAAACGCTGGACTCTGGGTGAAACAAACCCCAGGCCTTACCTTGCTTGGCGTTGTAGCTGTCGTTGAGGTCGGCCAGCATGTTTTCGATGGCTTGCGACGCGGCCAACTCAGTGCTCCGCGCGTGCAGCACCGCCGGAGTGCCGTCGGGTTTTTTCTCGATCAGGTGGACGATGCAGTGGCGGATTGGCATGGGCGGGTCTCTGGCGAAATTCTAATCCGGGTAGTTTACCCGAGCTTGTTGTGACGCTGCTGCAAAGCCTGCAATCGCTCGATCACATAGCGCAAATGCACATGTAGCTCATACAGCTCGTTGGAGTACGACAGCGGCACCTCGACTTTGACCAGCTGAGCTTCTAACTCCTCCAAGCGGACGATTTGTGCGTCGATAACATCCGGTGAGGTATCGCCATCGAGCTTGCGGTCGATCTCGCGCAGGTACTTGTACCACCGGTAGATGCGGTTGCGGATACGCCAGCGGTACAAAGGCCCAATCGTCTTAAACAGCGGGAAGAGGATCATCAGCAGCGGGATCAGCAAGATGATGTAGCGATCCGCCAGCGAGGCAATTCGAAAGGGCAGATGGCGCTGCAGCAATGGCAAACCGCTCGTGTAGTAATGCTCGGCGTCACTGGCCAGGGCGAAGGTCTGCGGGTTGGCGCTGGGGAATTCACCGGGTGGGTCGAGCAGCGTGCCGGCATGCATAACGTCGCGGGCGGCCTGCAAAATCAGCGGGGTTAACGCCGGATTAAAGCGCGAGTTGACTACCAGCGTGGCGACGGGGGCGAGTACCACCACTTCACGGTCGGGGCGATTTTGCGCCAAATTAAGCAGGCCTTCGCCGACCGTAACTTTGCGTAAATAACGGAGCCGGGCCCGGTACGCGGCTGCGCGATGGAAGCTGGCGAGTTGTAGTTGCGGGTGCGCGGCCAATTGTTGAATCACGCTGTTTTCGGCCGGGGCGACGAAGAACCCAGCGTCCAGCTCACCCTGCATCAATGCGCTAGCGGCCGTTTGCCCGCCGATGGTTTGCCATGTGCTGGGATACTGGGCTTGCGGGATGTCGTTAACCGCCAAAATCGCCGTGCTGGCAGCCAGCGTGCCGCTATTGGTGACCCCTAGCGCGAGGCGCAGTGGCAGTAAGTCGGCGATCTGTTTGAGCGTTACCTCGCTGCGAAAAAACAACCACAGCGGCTCTTGGTACATGCCGCCCAAACTTTGTAAACGGGCTGCATCGGCACTCGGCAGTTGCCGCTCTAAGCCGCTTTGCACCAGTGCCAGTTGTACTTCGCTGTGTTCGTCGAGGAGTTTTTGCAGGTTGTCTTGGGAACCCGCGCTGGGCACTAAAATCAGCTCGAAATCTTGTTTGGCTAGCTCGGTTTTTAGCTTCTCTGCGAATGCTGTGTAGCCGCCGCCAGCGCTGCCGGTAGCCATCACCGCGGACATCGAGGGTGGCGGCGCCACCAAATAAAACACCGCGCCGAGCAACCCCGCCAACACCGGCATCAACCAAAGGTTGGCCAGGATCATGATTTTCAGATCGAGCAAAGTACGACGCATGGCGAGTCCGTGGTTGATGGTTGTGGCTAAGGCGGACGGTTAACTCAGCACGCCTGGGGTTGCTTGGGTAAATCTTAAATTGTCATGTGGCGTTGTAATTGTGCGCGGTTGGCGTAAACGGCGCAGTGGCGCCGTAGAGGGCTTCTTTGCTGCGCTGACTTGCTGGATGGCCGGGTGAACTGATTGTTAATGTTCACGTATTCATGACGGGCCTTTCACATTTGCAAAAGTAAGCTCAAGGCATTCCTCATCATTGAGCTTAGGGCATTGGCTGCGCATTTGAGCGCGGCGCCTCTGGACTAATTAGGTAGAGTATTAATGCAAGTTGCAACGCAGGGCAAACACCGCCACAAAATGGATTGGGCGGCTCTAGGCTGGATGCTGTTGTTTTTTTGGTACCTGTCTGGGGTGACTCAGCTGTTCTTGTTTGCCAGCGATAGCATCGGCTGGCGCGGCTTGCGGCAAACTATTTTGCTCTGTGGCGTATGGCTGATTCCTCTGCTGCTGTATCCGACCCACACGCGTCGGCTGGCGGCTGTAATCGGCTCATTGCTATGGTTGGCGTCACTCTCAGCCTTTGGCTACTACCTGATCTATGGTCAGGATTTCTCCCAAAGCGTTATTTTTATTATGTTCGAGAGCAACAATTCGGAAACCTGCGAATATATTGCTCAATACCTGCAATGGTGGATGCCGTTGGCATTTTTGGCTTATGGCTTGGGAGCTTGGCTGCTGTGGTGCAGGGTTCGCCCGGTATACCTTGCGCGGCGTTCGGCGCTTATCGCCAGTGTGTTGATCTTCACCGTCACCCTGGGCTATCCAGCCCGCTTCATGTTCACTAATAACGATTTCACTGCCGGCCTGAATGATTTTGAGGCGCGTCTTTCGGCCGTCACGCCTTGGCAACTAGCCGTGGGCTATCACCAATATCGTCAGCAGTTGGGCAATATGCAGGAACTGCTCGCGACCAATGCCAAGCTGCCACCTTTACAGAATTTCAGCGATGCCCATGCCGGGCTGCCGAGCACGCTGGTGCTGGTGCTGGGTGAATCGACCAACCGCCAACGCATGAGCCTCTATGGTTACCCGCGCGCGACCACGCCAAAGTTAGATGCCATGCGTGAGCAATTGACCGTGTTCGACAACGTGGTGACGCCGCGCCCTTACACCATTGAGGCTTTGCAGCAGGTGCTGACGTTTGCCGATGAGCAAAACCCGGATGCTTACCTGAGCACGCCGTCGATCATGAATATGATGAAACAGGCGGGCTACAAAACCTTCTGGATCACCAATCAGCAGACCATGACCGAGCGCAACACCATGCTCACCACCTTCTCCAAGCAAGCCGATGAGCAGGTGTATCTAAATAACAACCGCGAGCAGAACGCCCGCCAGTACGACGGTGATGTGTTGGCGCCGTTCAACAAAGCGCTGGCTGACGCTGCGCCGCGCAAACTGATCATTATTCATTTGCTGGGTACGCACATGAGCTACAAGTACCGTTACCCAGAGGAATTTGCGCAGTTCACTGACCGTACAGGTGTGCCTGCGTGGGTCACTGACGATCAACTGCCGACCTACAACAGCTACGACAATGCGGTGTTGTACAACGACTTTGTGGTCTCCAGTTTGGTTGAGCAGTTTGCGGCGCAGAAGCCGAACGGCTTTATGCTGTATTTGTCCGACCATGGTGAGGCGGTGTTTGATTCGCCCACCGATACCGTGCTTGGCCGCAGTGAAGGCAAGCCCACGGCGCCGATGTACACCATCCCCTTTATGCTGTGGACCTCGCCGCAATGGCAGGCTAGCAATCCGGCAGATTACCGCACGGCGCTCAGCCGGCCTTTCAGCAGTTCAAACCTGATCCACACATGGGCCGATTTAGCCGGTTTGAGCTTCAGCGAGTTAGACACCAGCAAGAGTTTGGTCAGTGCGGACTTTAAGGCGCGGCCACTGATTATCGGCGACCCATACCAGCCAAAATCGATGATCGACTTTAGTTTGATCAAGCCTAAAGCGCTGACAGCCACCGGGTTGGCGCTAGAGCCGCCGGCTGCCAAGCGGATGGCGGGTAAACCAGTCTTGTAAAAAAGTAATGCAGTGCAGCAGCTTGGGCGGCACGAAATGCCGGGCGGGATACAGGGCATAGAGTGTCAGCTTGGGGCGAGCAACATCGGCTAGCAGTTCAACCAGCGTCCCGCTGCTCAGTGCCTCGCGGCAGACGAAGTCCGGTAGCAAACCGATGCCGCGCCCTTGGCAAATGACCTGTTGCATAAACATCGTACTGTTAACTTTTAGGGTGCCCTGAATGGCAATGCCATCCTCCAGCGGCCAGATGTTTTTGCCCTGAAAGTAGCTGTACACAAAGCAATTATGTTCCTGCAGTTGCTGCGCGCTGGTGATGGCGGGATGACTTTTTACATAGCTGGGCGCGGCGCAGATGCGGTAACTGAATTCGGTTAGGGCCTTGCCCACGAAACTTGAGTCAAAGGGCCGACTGCTGACTCGAAAGCCCAAATCGAAACCCTGTTCGACGAGGTCGATGACCTCATCGCTGAGCTGAATATCCAGCTCGATCTCTGGGTAGGCCTGCATAAATGCCGCGAATACCTGGGCCAGATCAGTCAGCCCCAGCGCCATCGGAGCATTAATACGCAGCTTGCCGCGCGGTTGCTCTTGCAGGTTTTGCACGTAGGCTTCGGCGTCTTCCAGCTGCAGCAGGATGGCGCGACAGTGTTGCAAATAGCCGACCCCCAGCGGGGTGAGCTGCAAGTTGCGGGTGGAACGGTGGATTAGCCGCGCACCCAACTCGGCTTCTAAGCGGCTGAGCTCTTTACTGACGAACGATTTGGACGCGCCGTATTGCTCGGCCACCTTGGTAAAGCTGCCCAAGTCGGCTAAGCGCACAAACAGTTGCATGGCCCGCAGCTTGTCCATGGTGTTTCCATAATGAGAACAGTTCATCCACATTCTATGGGTATATGTTGACAGTTGGCAGCTCTAATCTGCGCCCCTCTGTACATCTAAATGAGGGCTTGTCATGTACACACTTTATTTTCTACCCGGTGCCTGTTCGCTTGCCACCCATGTGCTGTTGCTGGAGCTGGGGCAAGTGGTTGAACCGATCAACAAAAACACGCTGAGTGATTTTGTCGCGATTAATCCGTTGGGCAACGTGCCGGTATTGGTCGACGGCGATAAGGTCCTGCGCGAAGGCGCCGCGTTGATCCTCTATCTGCTGGGCAAACATGCCAATACGTGGCTGCCGGCCAGCGGAGCTGCCCGTGAGCGGGCCATCGAACAGCTGCTATTTGCCAATGCCACGGTGCATCCGGCCTACAGCAAACTGTTTTTTATCAACGGCACTCTCAGCGACGAGGCCGCACGCGCCGAGGGCTTTCAGGCGGCGGTCGCGAGCTTAAATAAGCTTTGGCAGGTGGTGGATACTCAACTTGCCGAACAGGCTTATTTGGGTGGCAACAGCCCATCGCCGGCAGATTTGCTGCTGACGGTGTACGCCGGTTGGAATGGGTATTTTCCGCTGCCGATTCAGCTGGGGCCGAACGTTGCGCGGATGATTGCCGCCGTGCGCGCTCGACCAGCATTTCAGCGTGCCTTGGCGGCCGAACAGGCGCTAGCTTGATGAGGCCGACGATGATCAATATGCCAGCAACGCACAGCGATTTTGCTGCCGTGGTAACTCTGGTACAGGACTATTTCGATGGTCTGCATCAGGGCGATGTCGACAAACTACGCGGGCTGTTTCACCCAGACGCCTACCTAAAGGCTCCGGGGCTGCGCCGCAGCCGGGAAGACTGGCTGAGCGCAGTGGGCAACCGGCCGATTCCGCAAGCGCAAGGCGCTGCTTACCGCTTTAGGATTCTATCGGTAGAGCTGGTCAAAGATCAGGCCATGGTCAAGGCCGAGTGCCCGTTGTTGGAGCACTTCTATGTGGACTTTCTCGGCCTGCTCAAGGAGGACGGCCGCTGGCAAATAGTCAACAAGATGTACTGCGCGTGCTGATGGGTAATCTGCTGTCGGTTTGTTGCATTTTTAGACCGTCAATTGGCGCATTTTGCGGCCGTCAGTTGGCGGGCTTTCGCTACGCGCGAGGCCGCCCTAGATTGACGCGGGGCGCTCCCTACGTTGGCTACAGATGCATGTGCAGTCGCAGTAAACGTGTAATTAATCCATCGAATAAGCGAGGTTCGCTATGCCATACGTAAATATTAAGGTCACCGATGAAGGGGTGACTCAAGCGCAAAAAACTCTGCTGGTGCAGGGCGTGACCCAGTTGTTGTTCGATGTACTGGGTAAAGACCCGTCTCTGACCTTTGTGGTGATAGACGAGGTGAACACCGATAACTGGGGTGTGGGCGGGAAACTGGTAACGCAGCTGCGGCAGGCCGCCACGTAGCGCGAGAAAACGCGGCGGCAATGGGCTGAGCCACTTTGCTGGGGAGGTCAATTGCGGTCGTAGGCAGTACCATGCGCCTTTGATTTCAGTCGGCTGGGGCCAAGGTTTTTTCTTATGCGCATTCTGCACAGTTCCGACTGGCACCTAGGCCAGCACTTTATGGGTAAAACCCGTTTGCGCGAGCATCAGGCCTTTCTGGCGTGGTTGCTTGCGCAGGTGCAGGCGCATGAGGTGGACGCGGTGCTGGTGGCAGGCGATATTTTTGATACCGGCGCGCCGCCCAGTTATGCCCGTGAGCTGTACAACCACTTTATTGTTGAGCTACGCCAGACGGGTGCTGAGCTGCTGGTGCTGGGCGGCAACCATGATTCGGTGGCCATGCTCGGCGAGAGCAAAACCCTGCTGGCGCAACTGAATACTCGGGTGATTCCGGCGGTCAGTGAGACGCTGGCCGAGCAAGTTCTCACCCTGCATCGGCGCGACGGTCAGCCCGGCGCGGTGCTCTGCGCCATCCCGTTTATTCGCCCGCGCGACGTGCTTAGCAGCCAGGCCGGCGAGAGTGCACAAGACAAACAACTGGGCCTGCAAACGGCGATTCAACAGCATTACCAGCAGCTGTATACGCTGGCCTGCGTGCGCCGTGATGAGCTGGGCGGCAACTTACCGATTATCGCCACTGGCCACCTGACCACAGTCGGCGCCAGTGCCAGCGAGTCGGTGCGGGAGATTTATGTCGGTGCCCTCGAAGCCTTCCCCACCAGCGCTTTTCCGCCGGCAGCCTATATCGCCTTGGGGCATATCCATCGGCCGCAGAAGGTGGGTGGGCTAGAGCATATCCGCTACTGCGGCTCGCCGATCGCGCTGAGTTTCGATGAGGCTAAGCAGCAGAAAGAAGTGCTTATGGTTGACCTCGATAGCAGCGGCTTGCAGCAGATCACCGCGCTGGCGGTGCCGTGCTTTCAGCCGTTACTAGCGCTGAAAGGCACTCTGCTGGAGCTGCAAGCGGCGATTCGCGACGCGGCCCAACTGGGCACGGCGCAGACGCCGGTGTGGCTGGAGGTGTTGGTGGCCGGCGATGATTATCTTAGCGATTTGCTGCCACGGATTCAGGCTTTCAGCGAGGGCTTGCCGGTGGAGGTGCTGCGCATTCGCCGTGAGCGCGGAACAGCGGTGGCCAGCCTGAGTGGGGTCAATCGAGAAACTCTGGATGAGTTGAGTGTGGACGAAGTGTTTAGCCAACGGCTGGGCAGCGAGAGCCTCGAGCCCGCGCTGCAGGTGCGATTGCAGGCGTTGTATCAGCAGGTGGTCAGCCAGTTGACCGAGGAACAAGTATGAAAATCCTCAGCTTACGCCTGAAGAACCTCAACTCGCTGAAGGGCGAGTGGAAGATTGATTTTGCCGCCGAGCCGTTCAAAGACAACGGCCTGTTCGCCATCACCGGGCCCACCGGCGCGGGTAAGACCACCCTGCTGGATGCCATCTGTTTGGCCCTGTACCACCGCACGCCACGCATGGCCACGCTGTCGGCGAGCAGCAACGAGCTGCTCACTCGGCACACCAGTGACTGCTTGGCTGAGGTCGAATTTGCGGTTAAAGACCAACACTACCGCGCCTTCTGGAGCCAACGCCGGGCGCGCGACAAAGCGGATGGCGCGTTGCAGGCACCGAAAGTCGAGCTGGTACTGATCGACCAAACCAGCGGCGTGGGGCAGATCCTCACCGACAAGTTGAATGAGAAACTCAAACTGACCGAAAGCCTCACCGGGTTGGACTTCGAGCGCTTCACCAAATCTATGTTGCTCGCCCAGGGTGGCTTTGCCGCGTTTCTGGAAGCCAATGCCAACCAGCGTGCCGAGTTGCTGGAAGAGCTGACCGGCACCGATATTTACGGGCAAATCTCCCAGCGGGTGTTCGAGCAGACCCGCGAGGCCAAGGCCGCGCTGGATCAGCTGCGGGCCAGTGCCGCCGGCGTTGAGCTGTTGACTGATGAACAGTGCGCCGAGTTACAGAACGAAGCGCAGAAATTGCTGGCCGATGAGGCCGAACTGCTCCAACAGCAGCAACAATTGCAGCTGCAACTGCAGTGGTGTGCCGACTTAGCCAAGGCGCAAACCCAGCAGCAAGTCGCCCAGCAGCGTGAGCAGCAGGTGAAAGTGCAATTGATCGATGCGCAGCCACAGTTGCAGCAGTTGGCGGCCAGTGAACCGGCGGCTAAGTTGCAGTCCACCTATCAAGCCTGGCAAGCGGCGCAGCAGGCGCTCGCGGCCACCGAACGCCAGTTGCTGCAGCTTGGTAGCGATAAAGCGCAGGCCGGCCAGCAGGTCAGCGTCAGCTTGTGGCAGGCCAGCCAGTTGACTCAACAAATGGCCCAGGCGGGTCAGGCGCAGCTGCTACAACTGCAACAACAGGCCGAGCAGGTGGCCGCACAACTGGCCGAACAGCCGCAACGTGCCCAGCTGGGCGAGCAGTTGCGTGTTTGGGCGGGGCAGTTTGAGCAGCTGCAAGAGTTGGCCCGCGACATCACTGGGCAAACTGCCCAGCAGCACCGTGGCCAGCAAACCTTGGCGCAACTGGAGCGGCAACAGACTGCGCAACAGACGGCGTTAACGCAGGCCAACGCTCAGTTGCAGCAAGCGCAAGAGCAGCAGAGCGCCGCGCAGGTAAAGCTCGACGCGGTGCAGGGTGCCAGTAATCAGCCTGCCTTGCGTGAGCAGTTGCAGCTGCTCCAGGCTCGCGGCCATGGTTTGCAGCGCTTGGCCGAGCTGGTGCCGGTGCGTCAGCAACTGGCTCAGCAGGCCGCGCAACTGCAGGCGGCCGAACAACAGCAGCGCGTTGAATTAACCGAGAAAGAGCTGCGCCGCGATAGTTTGCGCGAGCAATACAAAGACTTACTCCAGCAAGTGAACGACAAAGA
>JBBKVZ010000160.1:0-13858 GCA_037968715.1 Pseudomonas sp. | reverse complement strand
GTGCCTCATCGTGCAGTTCGTCAGCGTCGAGAAAGGCTTGTAGGCGGTTCAGTTGCTCAGCGAATGACATCTGGGGCTACCTTGAAGGAATAAGCGAAGGCCAATTCTAGTCTAGTGTGACGCTGGCGGCAAAATAGCTAGTGTGTGCCGGCGAATTAAGCTTTTCGCCAGCCTATAGCGCAAACCTTCCTGGTCATTGCTAGCTGTGCCGGTTTTTAGGGAGTAGTACGGCGCGGCGTTCGCCTGAGCCGACTGATTGGCATGGGCCTTTGCCGGGCTAGCTTGCGTATAATGCTCTATTCGCGACAGTCCGCGCCGTTCCGGCTTGGCATTGTCTGCTCTGCGCAGCCTTAGTAAGTAGGCGTGCGTAACGACTTGGAGTTTCTATGCTGGTGCAGGCTAAACGCATTCTCAAAGACGTCTTTGGCTATGACCAATTTCGTGGTCGTCAGCAGGCGATTATCGAGCGTGTCGCGGCTGGCGGCGATGCGTTGGTGTTAATGCCTACCGGCGGCGGCAAGTCGCTGTGTTTTCAAGTTCCGGCTTTGTTGCGCGAGGGCTTGGCGGTGGTGGTCTCCCCGCTAATCGCCTTGATGGACGATCAGGTTTCCACCCTTGATGAGTTGGGCGTCGCGGCGGCAGCGTTAAACTCGACCTTGAATGCGGCAGAACAGCGTGAGATCGCCGACAAGATCCGTCGCGGCGAAATTAAAATGCTCTACTTGGCCCCCGAACGCTTAGTGCAGCCGCGCATGTTGGCGTTTTTACAGAGTCTGGAAATTGCTCTATTTGCCATTGATGAAGCTCACTGTGTGTCGCAATGGGGGCATGATTTCCGTCCCGAATACTTGCAGCTAGGGCAATTGGCCGAGCTGTTCCCGAATGTGCCGCGCATCGCGCTGACGGCAACGGCGGACATGCGAACCCGCGAGGAAATCGTCAAACGTTTGCACCTGGAAAATGCCGAACGCTTTTTGGCCAGTTTCGATCGCCCGAATATTTTTTATCGCATCGTGCCCAAGGAGCAGCCGCGCAAGCAATTGCTCGGCTTTCTGGCTGAGCGGCGCGGCGATGCGGGCATCGTCTATTGCCTGTCGCGCAAGAAAGTTGATGAAGTAGCGGCGTTTTTGTCGCAGCAGGGCTTTCCGGCCTTGCCCTACCATGCCGGCTTACCCAGTGACTTACGGGCCTATCACCAGAAGCGCTTCCTTAATGAGGAAGGGCTGATCATGGTGGCCACTATCGCCTTTGGCATGGGTATCGACAAACCCAACGTGCGCTTTGTCGCGCATTTGGACTTGCCTAAATCGCTTGAGGCTTATTACCAGGAAACCGGTCGAGCGGGGCGCGACGGCCTGCCCGCCGATGCTTGGATGGCTTACGGCCTGCAAGATGTGCTGATGCTCAAGCAGATGCTGAATAACTCGGATGGCGACGAGCGCCACAAGCGGCTGGAACAACACAAGCTGGATGCCATGCTGGCGCTGTGTGAGCAAATCGGTTGCCGTCGCCAAGCATTGCTGGCGTACTTTGATGAGGATATGCCCAAGCCCTGCGGCCATTGCGACAATTGTGTGGATGGCGTGCAGACCTGGGATGCCACTGAGCCGGCGCGCCAAGCGCTGTCGGCGATTTATCGCAGCGGTCAGCGGTATGGGGTAGGCCATCTGATTGATCTGCTGCTGGGGCGTGACAACGACAAGGTGCGCAGTCACGGTCATCAGCATCTGTCGGTGTTTGGTTTAGGTAAGGCGTGGAGTGAAGGCGAGTGGCGTTCCTTATTCCGTCAGCTGGTGGCCCGTGGTTTGGCCGATGTTGATCTGGAGGGATACGGTGGCCTGCGCTTGAACGACAGTTGCCGACCACTGCTGCGCGGTGAAAGCCAATTACAACTGCGCCGCGACCTCAAGCCTGCGCAGAGCAGCAAAAGTGGCGGCGCCAGCAATGCCAGCCAATTGGTGCGCATTGAAGAGCGCGAGCAATGGGAGGCGCTGCGCACCTTGCGGCGCAATTTGGCGCAAGAACATGCGGTGCCGCCGTATGTGATTTTCCCCGACTCGACCTTGCTGGAAATGCTCCGCAGTAAACCTAGCACCCTGCCTGAAATGGCTCAGGTCGGTGGCGTTGGCGCGCGCAAGCTTGAACGCTATGGGCAAGCCTTTCTTGAAGTGCTGCAAGGCACTGCCGAGGCGCCGCGGGCAGTGGCGGACTTGCGCCATGAGTTGGTCAGTCTAGCGTGCGCCGGAATGACTCCCGCGCAGATCGCTCGCCAGCTCAACTGCTCGGAGAAGAACGTTTATAGCCTGCTGGCCGAGGCGATTACTCGGCAACAGTTGAGTCTGGAGCAAGCCCTAGATTTGCCGGAGGAGTTACTCGGCGAAATTCAGGAGGCCTTTCTTGATGGCGAAGGTGAGCTGCCGACGGTCGCCGCCTTGCTTGAGCAGTTTCGTGGGCGCGCCACTGATGGTGTGCTGTATTGCGTGCGTGCTGCGTTGCAGGCTGAGTTTGAGTCTTAAGTTTGAGTCTCAAGTCGGATTTTATGCGGATGAATGCTCGCCATTAAAATGACGTTTTTAGCTGTCGATAATGTGGCACTCTCGATCCTAGGCTAGAATTTTCAAGGCTCAAGCTGCTGGAGAATAAATGTGGCCTTAGATCGCGAGTGGTTAAATGATGTTGGCTCAAATACCTACGCAGACCAGCTTGCAGTAGGGTTTCGCCGGTTGCGCTTCAGCTCTCCGTTGGAGAATGAATATTTGAGCTTTGTGCGAGCCGATCGTTTCGAACTACAGCGCACCGCGTTGGGCGGTGCGATTTTTCTCTGGACGGCCTTTGCCGTTGTTGATCAGCTCATCATCCACACTCAAGAACGCTGGTGGATGTTGGCTATACGCGTTTTGGTGTTGGCGTTTTTGTTGATGTGTGCAGTGTTGTTGGTGCAACGCAAGCACACCCATTTGCTGAATGTACTGTCAATTGCTTGTGTTTCCGCGCTGGGCTTGGGGGCCGCCGCCGTTGTGGCGATCGCCCATCGGGTGGACCCGTATTTTCCCTATGAGGGGCTTCTGCTGGTTTGTATGGCCGGTTATTTTCTGGTTGGGCTGCGGCTCTCCGAGGCCTTGATCAGCCCGCTCTTGATGCTTACAGGGTATTTACTGTTTGAGTTAATGGTGGGCATCTCCACCCCGATTTTATTGAATAACTTATTGTTTTTGCTGTTCGGTAACGTGATCGGCATCGTCGGTTGTTATCTACTCGAATACAAATCGCGTGAACATTTTTTGGTCAGCCGTTTGATGCGGGTGCTTGCCGAACACGACAGTCTTACTGGGTTACATAATCGACGCAGTTTTAACCGGCAACTTGAGCGTTTGTGGCGCTTGGCGCAGCGTGAAGAAGTCGGTCTAGCCATGCTGATTTGTGATATCGATTTCTTCAAGCGTTACAACGACCACTATGGCCACCAAGGTGGCGACGGCGTGCTGCAGCAGATTGGCCACCTATTGAGCGGCGCCGGGCGGCGGCCATTGGATATGTCGGTACGCTTGGGTGGCGAAGAATTTGCGGTGCTGTTGTATGACATCAGCACTGAAGAAGCTTGTTTGCGTGCCGAGCAGCTACGCGCAGACCTTGAACGTCTGCACATTCCCCATGCAGGTTCAGAAATGGCTGAGACAGTGACCATGTCGATTGGGGTTGCTTGCATGCACCCCGCGCAGGGCGGGGCATTGGCCCAACTATATGAACGTGCCGATAAGGCTCTGTATCGGGCCAAGAGCCATGGACGAAATCAGGTCATGAGTTAGGCGTGTACAGGTTGATTGTGCTCAGCTCTCAGCGGTCACGTTAACCACTGGCCAAGCCCCTGGGTTGGCTGATTTTGCCCCAAGGTTTGGCGTTATGGGTGAGTGGCTCGATGAACTGTCGGTGCTAGCATCGGCAGTATTCTTGCTCGGAGTATTCACCCATGGATCAGTTGATTCAGGCTAACGGTCAGCCGCACTACGGCATATTCAAAACCGCCCCGCTGCAGGTTAATTATCGAGACTTCGATTTTCGTTCGCCCATGGGCCGCTCGTTAGGGGCGCTGGCAAAATGGCGACGCTTCCATCAATTTCAATACTTTGGCCTGATCAGCGACCAGCTGATTGGTGGCTGTGCACTGGCCAATTTAAGCTTGGCCGGTATTGGTTTTGTGTATTTGTTTCACCCAGCCTCAGGGCGGATGATTGAGCGGCAATTTAAGTTGCCGCTGGGTTTTGGCAGCCAGTTTTCGCAAAATCCCGATAATGGCGTATGTGAGTTGCGCCAAGGCCGTAACCTGCTGCGCCTAGAAAACTGTGCAGCGTCGAAACAAAAGCATTTATTGGTCGAGCTGGATGACGGTACGCGCATCGAGGCCAGTTTTTCTGAGTTAGAGCCATTTTTTCAGCCGATGCATCTGTGTACGCCAGCAGCCGTAAATGGTTGGGTGTATGCGCAAAAAGTGGCCGGCGTACGTTGCCGCGGTTCTGTGCACAGTTCGTTGGGCGATTTCGATTTAACTGCCATTGATGCTTTTGCCCACCATGACTGGTCGGCGGGCTATATGCGCCCAGAAACCCATTGGAATTGGGCGTGTTTGTCCGGCCAGGCGGGGGAACAGCGAGTCGGTTTAAATCTGTCCTGCGGCGTTAACGAAACGAGCTTCACTGAGAATTGCTATTGGCTAGATGGCGAGTTGATTAAGGTGGATACCGCCCGCTTTGAGTTCGATCGCAGGCAACCTATGCAGCCATGGCGCATCAGTTCGGCAGACGGGCAGGTGCAGTTACGGTTTGAATCAGCCGGCTTGCATGAAGAACGCATGAACTTGGGCGTCATGGCCAGTAACTTCAAGCAAATATTTGGCCGTTTCTCCGGCGTTTTGTCCCCGCCAGAGCGTGCGCCAGTGCGCATCGATAACCTCTGGGGTTTTGTCGAAGACCAGTATGTTAAATGGTAAGTGTGCCTAGACCATTTAGCGGGTGAGCACGCTCTCAAGGTTTTTGCTGGTTTTTTGCCTGATTCGCTGTGGCCGAAGGTGGATTTTTTAGCAGCCGTGTAAAACCACAGCTAATCTCTGAACAGGGTGACTATTGGGTCACAATTTCTGCGTGTCTCCTGGCACGTACAAGGCCAGTCGCTGGCACCGCTACTAGCCATGTCAGTCCAGTCAGTGGACACAGACATACTGCGGTGAGTGAGCTGGAAAACCTTGGAGGTTATATGGCTCGTGTACATAAGCTGCTATTAACGCTCGCCTCAAGTTCCGCGTTGTACTCAGGTGTGGTATCGGCCTTAGGGCTTGGCACTATTACTTTGCACTCGGCTCTGAATCAGCCATTGGTGGCCGATATACAGTTGCTGGAAGCGGGTGATTTAAGCGCCGATGAAGTGCGTGTGGGGCTCGCAGCTGAAAAGGATTTTCTTCGCTCGGGTGTAGAGCGGGTGTTCTTTCTGAACGATCTACGCTTTACGCCGTTATTCAATGGCGCGCGCAGCGTTATTCGCGTGACCTCCACCAAGCCCATCCGCGAGCCCTACTTAAACTTTGTGATTGAGGTGGCCCGGCCGAACGGCAAGCTTCTGCGTGAGTACACCTTATTGCTCGATCCGCCCGGTAACTCAGCCTACCGCACGGTGGCGGAGTTACCGGGCTACGCCTCATCGCAAACATCTAAGCCTTCCTTGGCTAAATCTGCCCGGCCGATGCCCGTGGCTATTCAGGGCAATCGTTATACGGTGGCGTCGGGTGACAGCTTGTGGCTGATTGCTCAACGAGTCGTTAAAAATGCCGGTCAGTTGTCCATGCAGGTGTTGATGGATGACATCGAGAGCTTGAATCCTAAGGCTTTCGTGGCTGGTGACCGTAATCGCTTAAAACTCGGCGCCATTTTATTGTTGCCCGATAACCCGCTCGCTGCTGCACCGGCGCTGGCTCCAGCAGAGGTCGGTGCGGGTAGCCCTGTCGCGCAGTCAGAAATTCCCCTTGAGATGGTCGGCGGCGGCATTGCCAGCTCCGCCAATAATGAGTCAATAGTCCAAGCGCAAAAACGCCTAGAGCTGGAATTGGCGGCTAATAATGCGGAAAACCTTCAGTTACAGGCCTCAATGCTAGCGGTGCAAACCCAGTTAGCGGCATTGCAAGAGCAGGTACAGGCTAAGGATTTGCAGCTCGAGTTACTGCGCGCAGATCTTGCCGGGCAGCAAGGTTCGCTACCAGCGAAGAGCGCCCAGCCATTGCCGGTTGCCAACCTCTCCAACACTGCCAGCGCGGAAGATATCAATACGGCAATTGTGCTTGCGCAACCAGTGGTGAGGGCAGAGCCGGCCAGTCATTTTTGGGCTTGGTTTATCGCCGGGGCGAGCCTGTTACTGGGCGCATGTGTCGGCTGGTTATTACTTGTTCGGGGCCGTCAGGAGCCTGAGGTTGCTAAAGAAACGTTAATTTATCCTGAACCAGTGAGCGAGCATCATAAAGAGGGAATATCAACTACCCGGCCCCAAGGCGGTGTGCAGATAACTTCAGCCGTGTTGAGCAGCGCACCGCTTGCGCCGCCAGCGCCAATAACTATTGGGCGCACCGATATGCTTGCTGCTGATGCCCTCGAGGGGGCCAATATCTACATCGCCTATGGTCGCCTGAACGAGGCTTTGCTGGTTTTGCGCAAAGGCATTCAAGCTGATCCGCAGCGCACTGAACTACGTCTACGCATACTGGAAGTGTTCGGTGAGTTAGGCGATAGCCTAGGCTTTAGCCAGGAAGAGGCGCAGTTGCGCGAGCTGAAAATTGCACCGGACGCACTGGCGCCGATCTTGGCGCGGTTTAGCCATCTGCGGGCTCCACAGCCTGAGGTCGCGCTCGACGATGTGCACTTAGTGCTTGATGAAACATTGCTGCTTGATGATGTTTCAAGCTCACCAACCGCTGACGATTCGCAATTGAACCTAGAAGATCTTGCCTTGGACGCCGACTGGGATCTCCTCAGTCCGTTCAAAACGCCCGCAGTTACCCGCGACCCGATTGTGGAGCCACTTGAGCCTGAGTTCGCTTCGGACTTATGTCACTTGCCAGAGGTCAGTGAGGAACTGGTGGAGTCAGATAGCTTGAGCCATTTTGGCCGTTGGCCATCTGCGCAAAGTGTTCAGGATGAAGTTATTGCCGAGGAGTTTGTCGATGCCTTTGCCGGAGAATCGCTGAAAAGTGTTAATTGTTCTGCCTCGTTGAGCATCGAGCATTTGGCGGCCAGCCGCGAGAACTTACTTAAGCTGAACAAGGCACTGGCGTATATCGCTCAAGGCGATATACACAGCGCGTGCAGTATCCTTAATGAAGTTATTCATGATGGCGACGCCCAGCAACAGCAAGACGCACGCGAGTTACTAGCAAAAATCGCCTAACTATCGCGCAGCAAAACCACAACGCCGCAGCCTGAGAACTGCGGCGTTGTGGTTTTCGCGGCGGGCAAAGCTGCCGTTAGGTGTCTGGGCTGGTTAAGATTGCCAGCTCACAGGTGGAGGATTAAGCATGCAGCAAGAAAAAGCCGAGGTAGTGATTACCTACTGCACACAGTGCCAGTGGTTGTTACGAGCAGCTTGGTTGGCACAAGAGTTACTTAGCAGTTTCACGGACGACTTGGCACGGGTGAGTCTAGAACCTGCCAGTGGCGGTGTGTTTCGCATTACCTGCGCGGGCGTGCAAATTTGGGAGCGCAAAGCCGACGGCGGTTTTCCTGAGGCAAAAGTGCTTAAACAGCGCGTTCGCGACCTGATAGCGCCTGATCGTGACCTTGGCCATAACGAGCCGGCACATACCGGGCGCTAAATAAGAGTGGGGTGCTGGCTCGCTACATAGCCGTTGTTGGTGAGCAGTTGTCAGCAAACTGCCGCATAACTGTCACTGTTGCTTCATTCGGGATGCGCAAGCTCTGGGAAACCATCGCTGGAGTCCGTCAATGAGCAATGCCCAGCTTGCCAGACCGAGCAAGAAGCAACGCGTTCGCACTTTGTGGGTGTCGGATGTTCATCTTGGTACGCGTGATTGTCAGGCGGAGCACTTGTCCGCATTTCTTAAACGCTATCACGCCGA
Source organism: Pseudomonas sp. (assembly GCA_037968715.1). Lineage (GTDB taxonomy): Bacteria > Pseudomonadota > Gammaproteobacteria > Pseudomonadales > Pseudomonadaceae > Aquipseudomonas. The sequence continues at coordinate 5,748 of JBBKVZ010000160.1, read as the reverse complement.
CAAGGTGTATTTGGTCGGCGATATTATCGATGGTTGGCGGCTACGCAGTGGCATCTACTGGCCACAGGCGCACACTAATGTGCTGCGCCGCATACTGACTATGAGTAAGCGTGGAACTGAGGTGATTTATGTCACCGGCAACCATGATGAGTTCTTGCGCGGTTACAGCAGTTTGGTGCTTGGCAATATTCAGTTGGTTGACGAAGTCGTGCATGTCACCGCAGACGGTCGGCGCTTATTGGTGATTCATGGCGATCAGTTTGATGTGATTACCCGCTATCACCGCTGGTTGGCATTTTTGGGCGACTCAGCCTACGAAATTACCCTGACGCTAAATCGCTGGCTTAATCATTGGCGGCGGCGCTATGGCTACGGCTATTGGTCGCTGTCGGCGTACCTCAAACATAAGGTTAAGTCGGCGGTGAATTTCATCAGCGACTTTGAGCAAGCCATTGCCCATGAGTGCGAGAAACGCGGTTTAAATGGCGTGGTGTGCGGGCATATTCACCATGCGGAAATTCGTCAGATAGGCGCAGTTGAATACATGAACTGTGGCGATTGGGTGGAGTCCTGCTCGGCGCTGATTGAGCACCTTGATGGCTCAATTGAGTTGTATCGACTAGCCGATGACCAGGCGCAGCAGGCGCAACTCGCGGCGACAGCCAGCGCGCAAATCGCCATCAGTGCACTTGCCGTCGCCGCGCAGCCGGTCAGCGAGGAAACCGTGCAATGAGGGTATTAATCGTTAGCGACGCTTGGGCGCCGCAGGTCAATGGTGTGGTTACGTGCCTAAGGGCGCTGGTCGCTGAATTGCGCAGTCTGGGACATCAGGTGAAGGTTCTTTCGCCGGCAAACTTTCGGGTGATTGCTTGTCCGACTTATCCGGAAATCTCCTTGGTTTGGGATGTTTGGAAGGTCGGGCCGGCAATTGCCGACTTTGCCCCCGATATGGTCCATTTGGCTACCGAAGGGCCGTTGGGCTGGACCGCCCGGCGCTGGTTAATGAAGCGCAAGCTGGCGTTTACTACGGCGATTCACACCCGCTTCCCTGAGTATGTAACTGGTCGCTGGCCTTGGCTGCCGCTGTCGTGGGGCTATCGCTATCTGCGCGTATTTCATCGGCCGAGTCAGGCGGTATTGCTCAGTACGGAACGAATGCGCGAAGAGTTTGCCCAGCGAGGCTTGGTCAATTTGCATCTGTGGAGCAAGGGTGTTGATAACCGCCTGTTTCACCCCGCAGCAGTACCTAAGCCGGAGAGCACGGCGGTATTTTTGTATGTTGGGCGTGTCGCTACAGAGAAAAATATCCAGGCGTTCTTAGCGCTGCAGTTACCCGGTGAAAAATACGTGGTGGGTGATGGCCCGTTGCGTCCTGCGCTAGAAGCCGCTTATCCGCAGGCGCATTTTCTCGGTTATTTACACGGCACTGCGCTGGCTGATGCTTACCGCTCGGCCAGTGTTCTGGTGTTCCCCTCGCTCAGCGACACCTATGGGTTGGTCATGCTCGAAGCCTTGGCCTGCGGCACGCCGGTGGCGGCTTTTCCGGTGGCCGGACCGCTGGATGTGCTAGAGGCCGGGTCGACTGGGGTAATGGCTAGTGATTTGCGCGAGGCCTGTTTGGCGGCGCTGCTGTTGGACCGTGCATATTGCGCCGAGCAGGCAGGGCGGCAGTCTTGGCGCGCTTGCGCCGAGGGCTTTCTAGCCAGGCAGTGTTTGCTCGATGGTGAGCAATACACCTTTGCCGGCGCTGGACAGGTAGTGGCTGTAACGGGCGAGGCAGCATAGTTTGCTGCAGTGCTTGTGCTCGCAGGCACAGGTTCTTAGATTGCAGCTGGGCAATAGCCGCAAACGGCATAGGCCTAGAGAATGACTTTGTCGCGGAGTTTTTCGGCGGCCAAGTTCAGCGCCAGAATCACCCGTTCTTTATCGTAATTCTGGATACCGTTGGTGTCTAAGTACATAGAGAAACCCGGAAGCTCGTGCTCTAAGTAACTGGAGGTCGCACCTAGGTTGCGGCGGAAATCGACAACTTGATAGATTTGTACCGGGCGGGTAAAGCCTTTGACGGTGATCTGGCCCTTGTCGCGGCACATGATCACGTCTTTCACCAGTGAATAGGCTTCATGCGAGATTAAAATCTCACCGGATTCTGCGGCGCTTTCTAGGCGACTGGCGAGGTTCACTTCGCGGCCGATGATGGTGTAGTCCATGCGGGTGTCGGCGCCAAAATTGCCGACTGTACAGTAGCCGGTATTTAGCCCCATGCGAATTTCCAGCGGTTTGGTGATGCCTTGAGCACGCCATTGTTGGCGCAATACCTTCATGTGCTTGCGCATGGCGATGGCCATGGATATTGCTGCTACAGCATCTTTCTTGGCACCCTGGGATGCGGGATCACCAAAGAACACCATGACACTGTCGCCGACGAACTTGTCGATGGTGCCACCGTATTTGAGCACCAGCTTGGACATCTCATTGAGATAGGTGTTGAGCAAGTCGGTAAGTGCTTCCGCTTCTAGTTCTTCAGACAGTTCGGTGAAGCCTTTGATGTCGGAGAAAAACACGGTGAGTTTTTTGCGCTGAGTTTCCAAACGGACACTTTTTTTACCGCTGAAAATCATCTGCCAAACTTGCGGCGACAGGTATTTGGCCAAGTTGCGCGCCAGGCGTGCCGCTTTCTCTTGCTCACGCTTGATTTCGCCACGGGCCACGGCGAGGTTGATGCCCTGTTCGTGGACAAAATAGGCCGTGATACAGATATACAGCGCGCAAAATAGGATGCTGACCACGGAGAGGGCAATCGTGCTGTTGCCGTTGAAGTGCTGATCGGTCAACGCGCTAGTTAGCACCGCGCCGCTGGCCGCGATCAGTAAGCCCAGCGCGAGAGAGCGCAGGCCGCCGTTGATTAGTGTGCTGAAGCTTAAGATCAGCAGGATCATCAAGCTCGGCACTATCGAAAAACCCATCAGCGCAATGAACGAACCGGTATGCAATGCGTCGATAAACAGCAGAGCCAGGTGAGTGCGCCGGTTGTGGTCGCGCTTGAAGCGTGCGCCGATGTGGTGAGCCAGGTGTGGATAAAATAACGCGTAAGGAATAATCCACAGCATGTCGCTGGTGAAATATTGGCCATAGTAGCCGGCGGCAATACTGGCCGCCGCGGCGATATAGGCGAATGCCCGTGAGTAGTATTCGCGCACTGGCGGGGTTGGCAGTTTGTTGCGACGATCGGGTTGGATGGCGTTCATAGCGACTCAGCAAACCTGCATTAATAGCGGTCTCTACTGGACCTTTGGGCGGCCGGTTAGGCTCTTAAGGCGGCGATGATAACCAGCTAAAGAGCCAGCCGCCAAGTCATCAAGCTAAAAGGTCGATTGCAGATGGTGCATGGTCATGAGCGTGGTTAGAAACGGATGCGCCCGGTAAGTGCATCCTTGAGCATCACCCAATCACCCAGCAGGCTATATAAAGGGTGCTTAAATGTAGCCGGTTTGTTTTTTTCAAACACAAAGTGACCAACCCAGGCAAAGCCGTAGCCGACTACCGGCAATAACCAAAGCGCCTGCCATTGCTGTTGGCTGATGGCATAGCCAAGCACGCTAAGTACCAATAAGCTGCCCACATAGTGCAGGCGTCGACAAGTATCGTTGCTGTGTTCTTGCAGGTAGTAAGGATAGAACTCGGCGAAGCTGTTGAAGCGTTCGGCGCTGGGCTTGGACATGCTAAAACTCCGATAATTATTGTGCTCACAGTGTAGGTTGGCTGGCCGGTAGGGTCAGTGACATTGGGTGCCAGTTTAGTATCCTTGCGCAGCTAAAATCCTGCGTAGTAGTCAGCAGTTACTTCAATATAAGAGGTTGCATGAGCGAACGTACCACCTCCTCAAGCTGGGCTTTGGGCATCGTCCAAGCGCTGGAAATGGGCGGCGTCGATTGCCGCAGTGTATTTGCTGCGCTGGATTTGGATTACGCCGCACTTGAAGATGCCGATGCGCGTTTTAGTCAGGACAACATGACGCGTTTATGGCGGCGTGCGGTCGAGCTGAGCGGTAACCCAGCGATTGGTTTGAACATGGCCAAGGTGGTGCGCCCGGCGTCCTTTCATGTGGTGGGCTACGCCTTGATGTCCAGTCGCACGTTGAAAGAAGGCTTTACCCGGCTGGTGCGCTATCAACGGATTATTGCCGAAGGCGCCGATTTAAGTTTTCGCCCATTGGCGCAGGGCTATGGCCTGATTTTAAGTATTCATGGCGACACGCTGCCGCCGGCGCGGCAGAGCGCTGAGGCCTCGCTGGCCTATGCGTTGGCATTTTGCCGCTGGATGACGGGCAAGCCGATCAGTCCGCTGCGGATTTGTTTTCAGGGTGATCCTCCGGCAGATCTAGAACCTTATAAACAGGTGTTTCAGGCGCCCTTGCAGTTCAACAGCGAGCACTATGCACTGCTGTTTGCGCCTGCCGATATGGAAATTCCATTGCCCACCGCCAACGTCGCTTTAGCGCAGTTGCATGATCGCTTTGCCGGTGAATATCTGGCGCGTTTTTCGGATAGTCGGGTGACCCATCAGGCCCGGCAAGTGCTCTGCCGTCTGCTGCCGCAAGGCGAGCCCAAGCGCGAAAGCGTGGCGCAGGCATTGTGCTTGTCGCAGCGTACGTTGCAGCGCCGTTTGCAAGAGGAGGGCAGCAGTTTTCAGCAGTTGCTGGAAGACACCCGTCGCGAGTTGGTGGTGCAGTACTTAGCGCAGCCCAATTTGACTCTGCTGGAAATTGCCTACTTGCTCGGCTTTGCCGACCCGAGCAATTTCTTTCGGGCCTTTCGCCGCTGGTTTGCCTGCACCCCGGGCGAATACCGCGCTCAGCTCTAAGTCGCGTCACACGCTTGATTGTTGCCACGCGCTTGAATTGAGCAGGCGCGCGCAGATCAATCTTGCGGCTGCTTAGTGCTTCCAGAAGGCCTTAGTAAACAGCACGAGCACGGTGAGAATTTCCAGTCGGCCCAGCAGCATGCCGACGGTCAGTAGCCACTTGGCCGCGTCTGGAAGTGTCGAGAAGTTGCCTGCTGGGCCGATGATTGGCCCGAGCCCCGGACCCACGTTACACACCGCTGTGGCGGCGCCGGTCAATGCGGTTATCCAGTCCAGACCGATTAGCGTAAGCCCGAGGGCAATTACGCCGATGGTCACGGTGAAGAAGAACGAGAAGGTGATCAGCGAGCGGACGATGTCTTCGTCCAGATTATGGCCGTTGTACTGCTGCTTGATCACCGCGCGCGGATGTACCAGTTGTTGCAGGTTGGCCTTGAGCAAGACATAGGCGACCTGAAAACGGAAGATTTTCAAGCCTCCAGCCGTGGAGCCAGAGCAGCCGCCGACGAAGGTCAGGTAGAAAAATAACAAAACCGCAAAGCTGCCCCACAAGCTGTAATCACCCAAGGCGACGCCCGTGGTGGTGACCACTGATGTGACGTTGACGGCGACGATGCGCAGCGCGTCTAACCAAGCGTTTGTTGAGTTGGCCCACAGCCATGTGCCGAACACCAACCAGGTTATCAGCAGGAAACCGATGAAGCCGCGTACTTGATGGTCGCGCACCAAGGCTTTGCGGTTACCGCGACTGGTGGCTACATACAGGGTAAATGGCAGGCTGCCGAGGATCATGACCACCACCGCGACCCAGTGCACGGCGGGTTGTGGCCAGTGGGCCATAGAGCTGTCTGAGGTAGAAAAGCCGCCGGTGGAAATCATCGACAT
>JBBKVZ010000159.1:0-4517 GCA_037968715.1 Pseudomonas sp. | reverse complement strand
GCCTCTAATTGGCATGCTTATAACGACCCTGCGTTACTCGCCACCATGCCTGCAGCGGCGTTGTTGTATCGGCGCGGCGACGTTCAAGAAGCCAGCACAACCTATATTTTTGCTCCAAGCGCAGAGACCTTATTCAATCAGCCAATTAATCCTACAAATTCTGCACTGCTGCGCACCGCAATGGAGAAAGGCAAGCTACAAATCGCTATGCCGCAGACATCAGAACTGCCATGGTTAAAACAGAGCAACATTCCTAGCAATGCCCAGGTATTTCATAACCCAAACCAATCATTGCTTAATGCCAATGCTAGCGAGTCGACAACCGACACCGGTGAACTGAAACGCAACTGGAAAAAAGGTATTTACACCATAAATACGCCACTGAGCCAAGCCGCAACGGGCTGGATTGGCGGAGAGTCGATTGAACTGGCCGATGTCATGATCAAAGCGCAAACCCCGTATGCCAGCGTGGCTGTGCAAAGTTTGGATGGCGCCCTATTTACACAATCGCAGAGTTTGTTGATTTCTTTGGGCACCCGGGCAATTCCCAAAGACAACAAAAAAACACCGTTTTATGTTGAGCCTATCCGCGGCGAACTGACCATCAAAGCGGCGCCCGGTTTAACACTTTTCACCAATGGAATCCTTGCGCAAATGAAGGAGTTGCCAGCAACTTACCAAGACGGCCGTTATACGATCACACTTGACGGCACGCAGATGTCGAACTGGCTATTTTTGAGAAACACCGTACCCGCTTCCAGTGCGACCGATTCGACACAAACCAATACGCCCATCGGAGCGCCGGTAGGTTCGGCGCTGCCTTGAGCTCATCGCCTTACCCGCTGACTAACCACCTGCCCGATGCAAGCGTTGCACTCTGGGCCACGACAACATTTTCAAGGAGATATAGATGAGGTTTCTGGTTGTTGGCGGCGCGGGTTACATAGGTTCACACATGGTCAAGCACCTGCTTGAGGCAGACCACGAAGTAGTGGTGGCCGATAATTTTTCTACAGGCCACCGCAGCGCATTAGTCGGCGGTACGCTAGTCGAGCTGGACATAGCTGACGCGGATGCGCTGAATGCTTTATTTGCCGCGCAACGTTTTGATGCGGTGTTTCACTTTGCCTCGTTTATCCAAGTTGGCGAGTCCGTCAGCAACCCGGCTAAATATTACGAAAACAATTTGGCCGCTACCCTGACCTTGCTACAAGCAATGGTTCGGGCAGAAATTAAACACTTCATCTTCTCGTCGACGGCGGCCATCTACGGTAACCCTGAATATGTGCCCATCGACGAGCAACACGCCAAAGCAGCGATTAATCCTTACGGGCGTAGTAAGTGGATGGTTGAGCAGATGCTTGAGGATTTCGACAGCGCATACGGGCTGAAATCGGTGTGCCTACGTTACTTCAATGCTGCCGGTGCTGACCCAGACGGCCAGCTCGGCGAACGCCACGAACCAGAAACCCACCTGCTACCACTGATCCTCCAGGCAGCAGCGGCGAGGCGCGACACCATCACCGTATTTGGCCGTGACTACGACACCCCAGACGGCACCTGTATTCGCGATTACATCCACGTGACTGATCTTGTGGCTGCGCACGCACTTGCCGTGGCCTATCTGCAAGCAGGCGGCGAGAGCACAGCTTTCAACTTGGGTAATGGCCAGGGATTTTCTGTGCAGGAAGTGATCGACACAGCGCGTCGCGTCACGGGTCAAACCATCGCTGTCAGCGAGGCAGCACGTCGCGCTGGCGACCCACCACGCTTAGTCGCCGATGCTCGCCGTGCCAAGCAGCTGCTTGGCTGGCAGCCACAATATGTCTCACTTGAACAAATAGTGGCGCATGCCTGGGCTTGGGAGCAAAAATACCCTTGGCACTGAAAGGGTTCGCAAAGAACCCCAAACACCCGAGTAACGCACTAGTAAGTGCGGCTCTCGGGCTCAGCCTTATTGAGTACGGTACCAATTAGATTAGCCGAACCCAGATGGTGCAGACTGTCCTCGATCTCTTTCTTGCTGTTCATACCGTTAGCCACGACTAGCAGAACGCAGTCAAACTTAGGCAAAACCGTAATCGCATCATCAGAGCTTAACAACGGCGGCAGATCAAAAATTACGATGCGCGACTCATACCGTTCGCGCAGCTCCGAAATCAGGTTGCCAACTTTTGGTGATGAAAGCATTTCGGTGGAGTGTGAAAACGCTTTGCGCGTAGGCAACACCACAAAGCGCGGCAATGTTGGATTAACTAAAACCTCTTGCAACTCAGCCTCACCTGCTAGCAAGTCGTTAAGCGACTTAGCCATCGGCAAATCAAGGTAAGCACCCACGCTTGGGCGGCGCAAATCAAAGTCAACCAATAAGGCCGTCTTGGTAGTGTAATGCGCGATACTCATCGCCAAATTAATGGCCAACACAGTCTTTCCGGCCTCGGGCGTCGGCGAAGTAATAGCGAGGGTGCGCCAACCGTTATCTTCCATAATCTTCAACACTTGCGTGCGCAGTAAATCGAAAGCCCAACCCATGTTCGAGTTTTTGTTATAGGCGACAATGCGGTTACGCTCAAGATGCTCGGCACGCAAAGGTACAACTTGGGTTTGTACATAGTTGAGAGCACTAAGCTGCGCAGATAACTCCGTCTTGGAGTTTGCGAAATCACTTAGCTGTTCCTGATGCTTGGGCGTAATTCGGTCCATGGTTATTGGCCTTATTCAAACCGAGCCAGAGCTTTAAATAGCAAAAGATCGAGCGGCAGATAGAGGAAGTGCACGAGCACCAAAAGGGTAGTAATTAGCACAACGACAGACAGAACCAGCAGTTTAAGCCACTTGCTACGACGCGACAGTTCAGACTTGGTTGTTATGTAGGGAATAGAAAGCAATACGCGCTTACCTAAAACGCTGGCCAGAGCATCGGCACCGCGTACACGCTGGTTGAGCATCTCAAGCAGCATAACTAATGCACCAGAACCGGCCAAGGCTAGAAAAAAACCTAGAGCAACAACCTTTTTGCGATTTGGCCGAACCGGTTTTTCAGGCATCCGCGGCGGCTCAAGAAGGACAAAACGCTCCGCTTTGTTTTCTTGCTCAAGGCTTTCAGAAATTTTTGCACTCATTTCCTTTGTGCGAATTTCCTCATATTTCTTGCGCGCGTTATCATGATCACGCATCAGGGTAACCAAGCCACGCTCGACTTGTGGCGCCTCTAGAATTTGTCCCTCGTAGGCGTCCATCTTGCTGAGCAATTCCTGCTTTTGCCTGGAGAGCGACCCAATCCGTGCTTGCGTTGCTGCGATCCGAGCCTGAACCCTGGCAACATCCAAACTGACCGGAGCTTCTCCATCCGCATCACCACTCTCCTCAAGCGCCGCAATCTTGCGCTTGAGAGCACGGACATCTGGGTGAGCGTCTTTATACAATGACAAAAGCCGCAAATACTCAGCCTTAAGGCTACCCAAATCTTGGGGCGCATCTGCAGCTAAGTTTGACCCAGAAGATCTAGATGTTAAGCCAGTACCGGCCGCCGAAAGTTCAAGATCGAGGAAACGCAACTCTTCATGGGCAGTTTTGTAATCACGATCAACATCTTTGAGCTCAAGCTCTGCACGCGACAACATATTCATGCGTAACTCTTGATGCTCAGGTAGCGAGTTGCCATGTTCTTGCTTAAAATCCGCCAATTTATTCTCAAGAACCTCCAGCTCAACCCTAAGCTTGTTCGCCTCTTGAGTTAAAAAATCAGTTGTTTCACTGGCCCGCTCTGTACGCTGCTTAATATTTTCATCAAGAAATAACGTTATCAGCTCATTAGCTACTTTGTTCGCAACATCGGGTTGTTCATGTTCAAAGGACAGGCGAAAAGCAATAGTTACTTGCCCGCGCCCCTTAACTGCAGCGCTGACCAACGCGACTGTAATCGCATTGCGCATTTCATTGACTTTTTCGGAAACGGTCAGGCGCTTGCCTGTCATTGCAAAAAGTTTGTATTTATCGATGATCCGCATCAAATGCTCGCGCGTCATCACTCGCTGGCGAATGATCTCGATGCGCTCATCAGCAAAGGTGCTGTTATTAGCTGAAACCAAATCCGAGGAAATTTGCTGCGACTCGACCAGAATAGTCCCCGTCGACTCATATACCGGAGGAATAGCAATGGCCACCATCAAGCTTACGCCGAGTATGGCCGTAAAACTCAAACCCAGCAGTAAAGCTCTGCGTTTAAGTACCGAGAGGTAATCATTGAGCGTGAATTCATATTCAGATTTCATGATAATCGCATTCTTTAGGCGTCAAAAATCGGGATGGCTGTAGATTAAGCTCACCCCAAGAATGTTAGCGTGGGCATCAGGTAAACCATCTTGCTGGCGCTGCTTATGCATTAAAGAAAGTCGTGTATTCCAAAACGGGGAAAGTTCTCGACTGGCCCAAATGCTTAGTTGCTGCAGGGTATTAGGTGTTTCTCCCTTACTGTCTTGCCATGAGGCATCGACACCAAGACGACCGGTTTCACT
>JBBKVZ010000158.1:0-8323 GCA_037968715.1 Pseudomonas sp. | reverse complement strand
GCTTTAGCCTTGGCTGTCGCGCGATAGCGGGCCAATGCGGCCACGCCTTCAGCCATACGCTTTTCCCAGGCGTCGGCAGAGTTGATGTCCGGCAGGCGGCCACGCTCGTGCTTAAACTGCAATGCACGCTTGGCCAGCTCGCGGGCTTCGTCTTCGGGGATGCTGACTTTCTTGGCAGCAATGCTGGCCTGCACTTGGCGCAGGGATTTTTCATCCATGGCTTTTGCCAGTACGGCATAGGCGGCGTCGAAGGGGTTGATGCGGTCGATCAGGTCAATGTCTAGGTCGCGCACGTTAATAAACTTGCGCACGCCATCCAGCAGCGATGTGCTGCCTTGTATGGCGTCTGCGCCGTTGGCGTCGGCCTGGCCCAGGGCCAACTTGGCCTGCTGGGTGATGTTCATCGCAGCGATGGCGTGTTGGCGGATGGCCTCCTGATCGCTGTCGCTCAAGTCCGGGTAACGCTCACGGACGATCTTGCCCATGCGCAGTTGGGTCAGCTCTTCGGGCAGGGTGTTTTCCTTGTCGAATAGGCCGCGCTCCAACACGGTTTTGTCCTGCAGGAAGCTGGTCACCACCTCGTTCAAATCTTCTTTGCAGATGCGCGTGGCCTCCAAGCTTTCTGGTGTGGTCAGGCCGTTGATCTCAACATGGAATTGCCCGGTGGTTTCATTCACGCCAAGGTTGGCCCCGCCCGGTTGATAACCTTCTGGCCCATAGGTGAAGCCTTCTTTCGGGCCGTTATCTTTTGGGGTGAACTCATAGCGCGGGGCCAGCACTTGCTCCATCAGCAAACTGGCGGAAATGGCCTTGAGCATATCGTTCACCGCTTCGGCCACGGCGGCTTGGTCGGCCATCGGCTCGGCGATCAGATTGGTGAAGCGCGAGCGCTCCTTGCCCTCGGCATCTCGCGTGGCGCGGCCAATGATCTGCACGATTTCGGTCAGGCTCGAACGGTAGCCGATGGTCAGTGCATGCTCGCACCAGATCCAGTCAAAACCTTCTTTGGCCATACCCAGTGCGATGATCACATCCACATGGTCGCGGTTGTTCTTCTGCGCCGGGTCTTTTAGCGCATTGAGCACGCGCGAGCGTTTGGCCGCGTCGCTGTCATCCACTAAATCGGCGACTTTCAGGGTGCGACCGTCTCCGGCCTTGATCAGGTGAAAGCCAGTCGCCGGGTCAACACCCTGCCACTCGCCCAGCGCGCTCATGATCTCGTTAACCTCGCGCTCCTTGTCTTTAAGGCTTTCGCGGGCGTTCACGTTGGGGATGTGGATGATGGTTTTCAGTGTCGGGTCCAACACCTTGGCCACCGCATCCACATACTTGCCGGTGTAGAAGAAGTAGCCGATGTCCAGCGACTTGAGCCAGCGATAGCCGTTGAGCTGCTCGTAGTAGGTGTAGGTCACCGTCTCAAACTTGTTCTCTTCCGACGGGGCCAGCACGGCCTCACTGTCACCACGAAAGTAAGAACCGGTCATGGCCACCAAATGCACCTTGTCGCGGCTGATCAGTGCGCTCAGTTGGCTGCCCAGCTTGTTGTCCGGGTTGGCGGAAACATGGTGGAACTCGTCGATGGCGATCAAGCGGTTATCGAAGGCTTCTAGCCCCAACTCCTCCACGGCAAAGCGAAAGGTGGCGTGGGTGCAAACCAGTGTCTTGTCCGCGCTGGCCAAGAAGGTACGCACCGCCTGCACCTTGGACTTAGCCACGCGCGGCTCGTCGATGCCCGGCGCATTGCACAGGTTCCACTGTGGCGCTACCTGCCAGTCCCAGTAGAAACCCTGCTGGCTCAAGGGCTCATCGGCGAAGCTGCCGCCAATCGAACGCTCGGGCACCACCACAATCGCCTGCTGCAAGCCTTGGTTATGCAGTTTATCCAGGGCGATAAACATCAGCGCGCGGGACTTGCCCGATGCCGGGGGCGATTTGATCAGCAGGTACTGTTCGCCGCGCTTGGCAAAGGCGCGCTCTTGCATGGTGCGCATGCCTAACTCGTTAGCCTTGCTGGATGCCCCGGTGTGTGCCGTGGCAATGGATACCGATGGCACGGTGTAACTGTTGGTCGGGTTGCTTGAGTTAGTCATGCAAAATTTTCTCTAAATAGGTAATTGTCTAACAGCCTGTTGGACAATTTAGGCATCAGGCCAGATTGAGCTTCAACGGTTGGGCGCAACGCAATGGTGCTAGCACCTGTCGCACAAACGCTGCCCATGCTCATGTGCTCTTCCCCTTTGGGCTGATCTTCGCACGCTGGGCAACCCGCGTTTCCAGTCGCTCGATTTCCTGCAAGTCGAGCGCATCGGCTTCCAGCGCCTCGGTGGCGCGGCGCTGGCGGTCAAACTGCTCATAGCGGTCATGTACGACGCGCTCCATGCCTTCGCGGCTGACCGAGCCCGCGCCCGCAAGAATCGGCTGATCGTTAAACGCCAGCATCTTGTCCACATTGCTGCGCCAAAACTCCAGGCTCAAGTCTTGGCGTTGCTTGACCCGCAACTCGGCTTGCTCCAGGAAGATCACCACCAAGCGGTTGAGGGTGTCGATTTCATCGGCCGTCAGGTAGTTTTTGGCGATGATTACATCCTGCTTGCGCACGCGCGTGCCGCTCCAGGTGGTCAAGGCCATATTCGTTTGGCTGGAGTCGGCGCGTTTTACCACCAACTCAGCGGCGGTGTGCCCGGTTGTGGCGTAAAGCAGCTTGTTCTGCACCTCGGCAAAGAACAGCGCGGTTTCCTGCTCGCTTGCCCGATAGTCGGCACTCAGGGCAAACAGCTCGCGCACCTTTTGATAAAAGCGCTTTTCCGAGGCACGAATATCGCGGATGCGCGCCAGCAGTTCGTCGAAGTAATCCCAGCCACTGGGGTCCTTCAGGCGCTCATCGTCCATGACGAAGCCCTTGAGCAGGAACTCCTTGAGATGCGTGCTGGCCCATTGGCGAAACTGTATACCGCGTGGTGAACGTACCCGATAGCCAATGGCCAGGATCAAGTCGAGGTTGTACTGGATCAACTTACGACGAATCTGGCGGCCGCCCTCGGTTTGAACTGTCAAGGATTCCTTGACAGTTGCCGGCGCGCTCAACTCACCTTCCTCGAAGATGTTTTTCGCATGCAGCGAGACATTCTGTTTGGTGGTTTGGAATAGCTCGGCAAGCTCCAGCTGGCTCAACCAGACGCTTTCGCCTGCTACCCGCAGATGCAGCCGGGTCTGGCCGTCTGCCGATGAATAGAGAATAAGTTCGCTCATGGTGCTGCACTCCTTGCAGATAGCTCAGCTGCTTTAATATCCCGCTTCATTTCCTGCTCAAACCAGCTCGGTGCCGCAATGCTTTCCTCGTTGAAGATGTTTTCAGGTACACCGTTCCAGAAGGCCACAATGGCATCCGAAAACATCTGAATCTGCTCGTCCGTAACCCTCAAGTCGGTGTGGTCCAGATAGTCAGCGCCCAAGCTCAGCTCACCAAACTGACTTAGCGGATCATTTAAATACTCGGGATATTTCTGCTTCAGCTCGACCAGCGAATCGCCTTCGCCATGCTTGTAAACATTGACCACCAATCGGCAGGCATTAAGTATCGGAAAGTAGGTTGCAGCCCGAACGCTCCAGCCCAGCACTTCCAACAAATCAAAGATGTTGCCTAAATTCGTTTTCCAAACCGCTTGTTTGACGTTGTCACCGCGATGCCAGTGCTGAATCTCGCGCACTAACCAATTGCGCAGTTGCTTTTCCCACTCATGAAACATGCCCGCAACAACACTGAGCTGGGTTTGCACCCGCAGATCGGTCATTAGCCCATGAAACTCAATGGCCTCCTCATAGGCACGCTCCTCAAAATCGCCGGGGTCATGGCGATCTGGATCGAACCGATGGCTGTTGTTTTGCAGCCAATCGGCAGCCGCTCTATCAGCTTCAGCGTCGATGTCATCAAACTGCGAGAGCAGGCGCTTACGCGCCTGCTCGACGTAGAAAAGATGCCCCGCTATCAGGGACTGGCGGAAGGGTTCCCACATTTGAAAGAGCACATCTCGACTCATGCAAGACCACTCGATCCGGTAAGCGTCTCGCCGCGCTTGCGAGGAGCGGCTTTGGGCGCAGCGCTCTTACTGGTCGCTGCCGTCATCTTGGTGTAGAGGTCAAACAGCTTTTCCAATCGCTCAGTGTCGTTCTTAAAGCGGCGGCCGATGTAGATGCGTTCCAGCACTTCGTCGTTGCGCTCGTGGGCGTGGCGCAGGTTGTCCGGCATCTTGTCCGGGGTATACAGGTCGGCGATGGTGGCGGGGAAATGCGCTTCGCGGGCCAGCAGAATGGCCTCGGCGCAGGCGGTCAGATCGGCTTTGTTTTGCTCGGTGAGCAGCGGTACGGGAAAGGTGTTCCAGCCCAGAGTGTTGGAGTAGCGGAAGTCTGTTTTCAGCTTTCCGCAAGTTGTGCCAATCCAAACCAGATGTAGGCGGGAGGCAATGAGTGCCATATTCCAAAGGGGGGCGTCGTAAAGGCCGAAAGCCTCGCTGGTCACGGTGCTTCGAGCATCGATTAAGCCGTTGGGCAAAAAGGGGCGGTTCTCAGATGAGGTTCTAGGCACAGTGATCGTCCAACTTTGAGCGATATTCATCTCCCTCATCTGGTGCGCTCGCTTAGCCATTTCATTAGCACCGCTGTCTCGGCTGGCCAGCCGCATTGCTCGTACTCCGTCAACGCGCTGCCGAATGCCAGAGACGCACATCGCATCATCAAGATCGAGGTCTTCAATCCATAGGCAATATCGCTCCAAACCTCGAATGAACTCCGCTGACCCATAAATTCGACGAATGAAACGGGAATGCTGCTCTGTCGTCAGGCCAAGCTCATCGACTTCATCTCTGGACAGAAGTAGATGACCTCCATCGACAGGTTTGTTTCCAAAACTCATATCGGCCTGCCCACTCAAAGGCCGTGATGCCTTCTCCACCATTACATTGGCACCAGGTACCAAGTAGGCATTGATGTGCTCTATTGTCTTCACATCTACCGCGTCGTTTTTACCGCTATTGGCAATGGAATACAGGTGGCGCAATGTTTTGATTTGCGACGACAAACCTACGACAACCACTGTCACGCCCGCGTTATGGCTAGCGAGATTTGCCCATTTAAATGAGGTGTGCGCGAAGACGATACTGTTGCCTGTGCTGAAGATGAGAGGCCAGAGAATGGGCACTTGTTGCCCTTGGCAAATGGAGTTGGTGGATACAAACGCAGCGGTGGCTTTGGTCTTGGTGCCATAGTCGGCGGCCTTCATGAACCAGCCGGACACATAGTCCAATGATTTCCAGCTTTTGGTGCGTGTAGCGAAGATCGCTTGCAAGTCCGCCTTTTGCTCATCTGTTTGCCAAGTGGAACCAAGATAAGGTGGGTTGCCGCAAATGTACGTCTCGCCACCTTCGTTCTCGAAGTCGATTTCCGCCTGATCCAGCGGCGTGCCGAATAAGTCATCGGCCAGCACCTTCACGCCCGTGCCCGTTGGCGGGCAGATGTTTAGCCAGTCCAGCCGCAGCGCATTGCCACAGACAATCCAGTTCTGCGCATTCAGCGGCAAAAACTCAGCCAGTGCATCCTGCTGGCCGCGATACAGCACGTCGCACTGAAACTCGGCAATGATCAACGCGAGGCGGGCAATCTCGGCCGGAAAGTCGCGTAACTCAATGCCTCGGAAGTTGGTCAGAGGTATTTCCGACTTATTGTGCGCATCGCCCCGCCGCTGATTGATCTCGGCCTCGATCTCGCGCATCTGTTTGTAGGCAATCACCAGAAAGTTGCCTGACCCGCAAGCCGGATCGAACACGCGGATATGCGCCATGCGTTTGCGCAGGTTGAGCAGCTTGGCCTTGTTGTCGCCCGCCGCCTCCAGTTGCCCGCGCAGGTCATCCAAAAACAGCGGGTTCAGCACCTTGAGGATATTGGGCACGCTGGTGTAGTGCATGCCCAATGCGCCGCGCTCCTCATCATCGGCCACGGCCTGGATCATGCTGCCGAAGATGTCTGGGTTAATTTTTTGCCAGTTCAGGTTGCCGGCGTGCAGCAGGTAAGTGCGCGCCATCCGCGTGAAACGCGGCGCTTCGGTGCTGCCCGAGAACAAGCCGCCATTCACATAGGGGAATTTATTGGCCCAACCAGGCAAGCGCGGTTCGGCACTGGCGCGCTCGGCCAGCTTGATGTTCATGGCGCGGAAAATTTCCGCCAGCACTTCGTGGCTGTTAGAACCGTCGCGCTCGCTGTACTGCTCCACCGTCTTGGTAAACAGGCTGTCGCCATTAAAGATGTCGGTGTCTTCAGCAAAAAAGCAGAACACCAAACGCGCCATAAAGTGGTTCATGTCGGCGCTGCGCGAGGCACCGGCCCAGTCCGGGTTCTCGTTCAGCAGTTCGACGTACAGCTTGTTCAGGCGGCTGGTGGCACGCACGTCGATGGGGTTTTCTTTGATCTCCTTGATGGTGGAGATGCCGGCCAGCGGCAGCAGAAACCCAAAGTGGTTGGGTAAATCCGGGTAATCGCAGGTGATGGTTTCACCCGTGATCAGCTCTTCGGCCTCCAGGGTTTGCCCGTCGGTGGCGAGAATAAACTTGGCTTTGGCTTTAGTGGTGGCCGGGCTTGCGCGCAACGCCTTGAGCGTGTCGCCCACGCTGCCGGGCTCACAGGCAGCGATATGAATATTGCTGCGCAGTAGCACGCCACCGGGCACGTCCGAGGTGTTGTTGTTACCCGCGCGCAGGCGCTTCAGCGCGGTGTCTTTATTGCCAAACGCAGCCAAAAAGGTAAACGCAAACTCCGCCGCGTCAAACGGCTCAAGGGCCAGATCCGATATAGCGGATTCAATTTCTACTGCATTCATGGGTTACCACTGTCCAGATCGCTACTGCGCGAAGGCGACGATTTTAGCCGCTAAATTTGTTGGGTGATGGCTAATCGATTTGGCCCCAGCTTTGGTAACTCAGCTTGGCTCTTCGGTGCATGTCGGGCGGCCACTGGTCGTGACTGTCGAGCGTCCAGAACCCATGACCGGAAAATCAACCGCCACACGATGCCGAGGATGATAAAGGAAGGCGCTTCTGTAATGCGAAAAAGCGGGGGGCTTATGCATTTTGGCGCGGGATATGTAACTTCTCGGCAAGTATTTTGCCGCGCTCTTGCCTTGCCCCGGCAGCGCATGTTGTGACAGCTAGGAGGCTGAAGCGGTGGCTTTTTCTTGGCGTCGGCGAGCCAACTCTTTGCGCGTCCATTCAGCGGCCTGCTGCATGTCTGCGCGCAGGTCGGCTATTTCTTGATCCGTGAGACGCCTCACTGGCTCAACGGTTTTCGACTTATTCATATCGGCAGCTCCAGAAATGGTTCGGCAGAGTATTCATGGGCAGGGTCAGCTTTTGCTAATTCAGCGATCCGGGCATGCCTTGCTCTTCACTGTAGCAAGGCTCTACGCCGACCCAGATTCCATGCTCGCGAGCCCGGTTACGTTTGTCGATATGGCCACAGGCCTTGGCCTCTGGGTGATTACTTATTGGATTCGTACGCGGGTTTCTTCATGGATGTTTGGGATTTTAGCGGCTAAATTCTCACGTTTAGGGGCTTGGTTCCTTTCCTGGTTCTCGCTCTCTACTGGGGCCTCTACTGCACCTGTAGTGGCGGCAGCCGCTTGCTCCGAAGGGCAAGACACCCGTTGAGCGCGTAGCGCGAATAAGGTTGCAGTGAAGATAGTTAGCCGGCTTGCCGGTTAGCTAACTTCACCTATCTTGCCCGCCTCCTCAAGGCCTCTATAAGTTGCAAACTCCCGGTATCGGATGGCGTTTGGGGCGTGCAGTGCGCCGAAGCCATACATTGAACGGCAGTTGAACGGCGTAAATGCGGTTTGAACGCCAGGGAGGATGCTTTTTATCACAGCAGATGCTCTTTGGCGGGGGTTGGATTGAGCGCGAAGGGGCGAGTTGTGGTGGCTGGTGTCTGCGAGGGCTTTTCTTCATACCGATGCTGGCAATTGCGCCCTACGGTTGTGGGACTGTCGATCATTTTTCGGGCGTGCCGGCGAAAGGCTTGGTAGGTAAACGTGACGCGTTGTTCTTCGAACAGCATCCGCCATATGGCTAGCAGCGACCAGCCATCGGTGACGGCTTGCTGAATGTCTTCGCGCAGGGAAATGAATACGCTGCGGTTTCGTGCAGCTGTGCTGGCTGACGACTGTTGCTGAATGCGTGCCGCTATGCGCTCCGACAGACTTTTGC
The DNA here is from genome assembly GCA_037968715.1 of Pseudomonas sp. Lineage (GTDB taxonomy): Bacteria > Pseudomonadota > Gammaproteobacteria > Pseudomonadales > Pseudomonadaceae > Aquipseudomonas. The sequence goes on along the minus strand of JBBKVZ010000158.1, from coordinate 77 downwards.
GGGTGGCGGACGGGGGCTGTTTTGGATTGTTCGCTGGCTCATTCATTTGATAATTCCTCAAGTGTCAACCGATCACG
>JBBKVZ010000157.1:0-6264 GCA_037968715.1 Pseudomonas sp. | reverse complement strand
GTGGCCCCAGCAAAGCTGATGGTCCCAGCTTGCGGCGTATACAGCCCTAACAGCAATTGCACCAAGGTGCTTTTGCCGCCGCCACTGGCGCCGACTATGGCAACCTTTTCACCGGGGGCGATGCTCAGGTTGAGGTCATCCAGCACCGGCTCGTCGTTGTAGGCAAAGCTCACACCGCGCACTTCAATGCCGACGGTGGCTTGACCAAGAAAGGGATTGATCTGGCTCGGGTATTGCGGCTCGTCGCTGCGCGCCAGCAACTGGTTAATGCGCGTCAGCGCGCCACCGGCGGCGTAATAAGCGTATTGCAAACTGAGCAGCTGCTCGACTGGGCTAATCATGAACCAGAGGTAGCTAAACACCGCGAGCATTTGGCCGATGCTCAGGTCTGAAAACAACACGGTAAGCATGGCCGCAGCGCGAAACAGGTCGATGCCAAACTGGAACAACAAGCCACTGGCGCGACTGGAAGCGTCGGTCTTCCATTGCGAGGCCACGGCATAATCACGCACTTGCTGCGCGCGCTGGCTCAAGCGCCCGAGGAAAAACCCTTGGCGATTTCCGGCACGGATTTCTTGAATACCTTCCAGGGTTTCTGCCAGCGTTTGGGTGAAGCGTGCCGTGCTGTCGTTCTCAAGTTTCTTCAGGTGCTTAACGCGCTTGCCCAACTGCACAGTGGCGTACACCACCAGCGGATTAAACAGCAAAATCAGCAGCGCTAATTGCCAGTGCATCCAGAGCAGAATCGCCGCCGTACCGGTCAGGGAGAGAATCGCCACCAACAAACGACTGAGGGTTTCACCGACAAATTTGTCCAACGTATCCAGGTCGGTGACCAGATGCGTGGTCACGGTGCCAGAGCCGAGGTCTTCGTATTCACTTAAGGCGATGCGTTTAAGGCGCTCGATAAGGCGGATGCGAATGCGGTAGACGATGTCTTTCGACAGGCGCGCAAACAGCCGTGCTTGAAACACATTGAACAGCAGAGAGCCGCTGCGCAGCAGCAGGGTCAGCAGCAGCATCAGGCCGATATAGCCAACAGCCTGTTGCGCAACAACCGGCAAAAATCGGTCCATCACCTGTAACGCTGCAGTGCCATTGCCAAGCAGCACTTCGTCCACCAACAACGGCAGCAACAATGGAATAGGCACGCTGCACAGAGTGGTCAGCACGGCCACCAAGTTAGCCACGATCAGCGGCTTTTTGTGCTGTAGGGCTAGACGTCGAATATGCGCCCAGCTCAGCTGATCTATTTGTGCGTCCACAGGTTCAGCGCGCTCATGCATGCGCCGTTACACCTGCACAAGCCGCACGTTCCAGCCAGCGGGTTAGCAAGGGTTGCAGTTGCTCAAGCGGCTGATAGCCATTGGTAAGCAGAGCTACCTGGCCATTGTGCTCGGCCAGCAGGGTCGGAAAACCGGCAATCCCCAAGTCTTTCACCCAGCTAAAATCGGCTTGCGTAGCCGCCTGTGCCTGCGGGCTGTCGAAAGCTTCGGCAAATCGGCCCCGCGACAAACCAGCCGTCGCAGCCAACTCACGTAGCACGCTCGCGCGGGTGACATCGCGGCCCTCGCAGTAGAAGGCTTGCTGAATTAACCCCAGTAACGGCCCAACCTTACTGGCATCCATTTGCCGGGCCACCACCAACGCCCGACATGCAGGCTCGGTGTGATACACCAACCCTTCTGGCAAGCCATCATGGAAATTAAACATTTGCCCGGTACTGGCATTCACTGCCTGCCAGTAGGCCAAAATCCGTACCCGCCCAGCCGGCTCTAGCGCAGCTCGCTCTTGCCGCAAGCCGCCCACCACCAGATGCATCGGCACGCCAGCCGCCTCGGCTTGCGCCGCCAACGCGTGCAGCACGGGGGCAAAACCCCAGCACCACGAACACATAGGATCCATCACATAGATCAAGCGAGCGGGCATGTTTTAGGCCTCTTTTTTCAACCGTGGATTAAAGCCCAAGGGATGCGGCTGATTACGCGCCTTGGCCAGTTCGATCTGCTTTTGCCGTTCGCGGGCACCGTTACGGGTTTTTTCGCTAAGGCTGTCCCAGCAATGCGGGCAACTGACCCCCGCCGCATAGTGCACAGACTGACAGTCCTCGGCGGTAATCGGTGTGCGGCAGGCATGGCACTGGTCGTATTCGCCTTCCGATAAATCGTGGCGCACCGTTACCCGGTTGTCGAACACAAAGCAGTCACCCTTCCACAGGCTCTCTTCTTGCGGCACCTCTTCAAGGTACTTGAGAATGCCGCCCTTAAGGTGAAAAACCTCGGCGTAGCCGGCACCCAGCATATAGCTGGAGGCTTTTTCACAGCGAATACCGCCGGTGCAAAACATCGCGACTTTTTTGTGTTTGGCCGGATCGAAATTGGCCTGAATGTACTCAGGGAACTCGCGGAAGCTTTTCGTTTGTGGGTCGATGGCACGCTCAAAGGTGCCGATCGACACTTCATAATCGTTGCGTGTATCAATCACCAAGACTTCAGGGTCGGCGATCAGCGCATTCCAGTCTTGCGGCTCAACATAGGTGCCCACCAACTGGTTAGGATCGACACCGGGCACGCCAAGAGTAACGATTTCATTCTTCAGCTTGACCTTACTGCGATAGAACGGCTGTTCTTCACAATAGGATTCTTTATGGTCGATATCGACAAAGCGTGGGTCACGTTTTAACCAGGTCAGCAAGCCGTCGATGCCGGCACGACTGCCCGCCACGGTGCCGTTAATGCCTTCAGCGGCAATCAGCAGCGTGCCTTTAACGCCGTTATCGAGCAGGCTTTGTTGCAGCGGTTCGCGCAGTTTTTCGTAGTCTGGCAGGCTGACAAATTTATACAGCGCGGCCACGACTATTGGCGGCATTGGGGTATTGCTCATGAGGTGTTTCTCCAGGTGGTCGTCCGCGTAAAGGACGGACCGGGTTAATTGAAACGACAACGCCGGCCTTATGCAGGCCGGCGTTGTTAAAACCAGGGCAGATATTAGCAGATCAGCTAGCTGCAAATCAGCCAAAGCCGCCGCACGGTTAGGCCTGTTTGCTCGCGCCGCTGCACGTTGGCGAAGCGGGAGCAACACCCTGGGCAAGCCACTCATCAGGCGTATAGGTGTGCAACGCCAATGCATGCACTTGGCCCATCAAATCGCCCAAATTGATATACACAAGTTGATGGCGCTTAACCGCACCCAACCCAGCAAACTGCGGCGTAACCATAACCACTTTAAAGTGGGTCTCAAGGCCACGACTGTGCATGTGACTCTCGTCCAGCACGTCAAGATACTCGGGCTGTAATGCCTGCAAGGCTGTATGCAACTGTTCGCGCATGCTCATCAATGGTTTTCCTTAAGGCTTTTTAGCATCGGCCTTAGCACCCGCTGGCTCTAACTGCTTGGTCATTTCGGCCAACAGCTTGTTAACTTCCGGCACTGCAGTTTCAAGACGCTTTTGGGAGATTTGCGCCGACTGCGCGCCAAGTGCTGGCATTTTCTCCATCATTTTCTTGCCCAAAGGCGAGCGATAGAAAGCGATCAGTTCTTTCAGTTCAGTTTCGCTGAAGTTGGCCGTATAGAGCTTGACCATTTCCGGCTTAACCTGGTTCCAGCCCACGGCTTTTTCCAGCACAGCATTGGCTTTGGCTTGATAGGTTTCCAACAGCGCTTTCTTCGATTCAGGGGCATTGGCCTGAGCAAAGCGCTGGGCAAACATCTGCTGCACTTGGCTAAACACCGGGGTGGCTAGCTTGTCGGCATTCGCCAGCATTAGAAACGTCTCAGCATCAGCGGCCTGACTCTTGGCATCAGCCAGTGCTTGGCCACTGACACAAACAAACACAGCAGCCGTACAAATAGCGCGAAAGCGGGTCATTTTAAATCCTTGTCTGATCATAATAAGAGGCCTGACGGTACTCGCCAGCGGCGGCCATTCTGCGCTAAAGCGCACGCAGGGCTCAAGCGGCTTAAAGATTGGTGCGGGGCATTTATGATGCCATCACTGATGCGCAAATACCTTCGCATCAGCACCCGCAAGGAACGGATTGCGCAACCTAAGCTCTAACTCAAGTGTTTAAGCATTTAGGAGTTAACCGCATGAGCCGCATTGAAACTGACAGCCTCGGCGCCGTTGAAGTTCCCAGCGAAGCTTACTGGGGCGCACAGACCCAACGTTCGCTGCACTACTTCGCGATGGGCCAAGAGACCATGCCGCTCGCCGTACTGCACGCTTTGGCGCTGATCAAAAAAGCCGCCGCGCGGGTTAATTTGCGCAATGGCGACTTGCCGGCAGACTTGCAGGGCTTAATTGAGCAGGTGGCCGACGAAATTTGCACCGGCCAGCATGACCAGCAATTCCCCTTGCGGGTTTGGCAGACCGGCAGCGGCACGCAGAGCAACATGAACGTCAACGAAGTGATCGCCGGACGCGCCAATGAGCTGGCAGGTGGTACTCGGGGTGGCAAGCAACCGGTACACCCCAATGATCATGTCAACTGCTCACAGAGCTCCAACGACAGCTTCCCCACTGCCATGCATATCGCAGCCCTGCTGGCAGTGCGCGAGCAACTATTACCCGCCATTGGCGCGTTGTCTGCTGGCATAGCCGAACAAGCCGAACGCTATCAGAGCTTACTGAAAAGCGGCCGCACCCATTTAATGGACGCCACCCCCATTAGCTTTGGCCAAGAGTTGTCCGCCTTCGTCGCCCAGCTCGGTTATGCCGAAAACGCCATCAACCTGAGTCTACCGGCCGTCTGCCAGTTGGCCCAAGGCGGCACAGCGGTGGGCACCGGCCTAAATGCGCCAGCCGACTTCGGCGTTGCCATCGCCGCAGAGCTGGCCGACTTAACTGGCTTGCCCCTAGTGTCTGCACCAAACAAGTTTGCTGCCCTAGCCGGTCACGAAGCCTTGGTCAGCCTCAGCGGCGCCCTAAAGACCCTAGCGGTATGCCTGATGAAACTGGCCAATGATTTGCGCCTGCTCGGTTCTGGGCCACGCACCGGCTTTGCCGAAGTACGCCTGCCGGCGAATGAGCCGGGCAGCTCGATCATGCCCGGCAAGGTCAATCCGACCCAGTGCGAGGCGTTGTCGATGATCGCCTGCCAGGTGCTCGGTAACGATGTGACCATCGGCATTGCCGCCAGCCAAGGGCAATTGCAGCTGAACGTGTTTAAACCAGTGATTATTTATAACTTGCTGCAATCCATTGAGCTGCTCAGCAGCGGCTGCCAGAGTTTCCAACAGCACTGCGTTGCTGGCCTCGAAGCGGATGCCGCCCATATGGACGAGCACCTGCAAAACAGCCTGATGCTGGTAACGGCACTCAACCCGCATATTGGTTATGACCGTGCGGCACAAGTCGCCAAGCACGCTTATCAAGAAAACTGCACCTTGCGGGCAGCGGCGCTGGCATTGGGCTTGGTCAGCGGCGAGCAATTTGATCAATGGGTTCAGCCACAGCTGATGAGCGGCGCAGCGCAACCTGCGAAATAGCCACTAATCGCCAGTTATCTGGCGTCAAATACATAAAAAATCGCTCAAAAAGCCATTTTTGTGGAATATAACGACCATTTATCGCCAAGGCCTTGCACGCAGAATTTGCTGGTTACACTGAAAATACAGCAACACATTGTGGAGTAATGATTATGTTCGGTCAGCGCAAAATTGATGCGACCCCTAGCACCCACTACCGCTGCGAACGGGTTAGCGCGGTGAATGGCCAATATTTTTTCTCGACCCGCGAAGGCAGCTTGGAAGGCCCGTATTTCACCCGCGTAGATGCCGAGCGCGAGATCAGTTGCTACATTCGCCGCATGATCCAAGCCAGAGACATTATCGACAGCCGCAGCTTTTAACCGGCAAACCAGCAGGCCATAAAAAACCGCGCACAAGGCGCGGTTTTTTATGGCTATGTACCTGTTACGTGTTGAGTGCAAAACGTAGGGTGGGCTTTAGCCCACCAAGTCTCTTACTCCGCGCTGGTGGGCTAAAGCCCACCCCACAAAACAGGGCCTGCAACACATAACTAGGACATAGCCTTTTTTATCGCCGTTTATTGGCTCAAAGCACCGCTTCAAACAACCCCGCAGCGCCCATACCGCCACCGACACACATGCTCACTACGCCATACCGCAGCTTGCGCCGCTGCAGTTCACGCACCAGATGGCCGACCTGCCGCGAGCCTGTCATGCCAAAGGGGTGACCAATGGAGATAGCCCCACCATTGACGTTGTACTTGTCGTTATCGATATGCAGCTGATCACGGCAATA
>JBBKVZ010000156.1:0-3818 GCA_037968715.1 Pseudomonas sp. | reverse complement strand
TGCTGATTTTCCATGGTCCGCACCTGAACAGGCGAGGTATGGGTGCGCAGCAGCATATTGGCATTGAAGTAGAAGGTGTCATGCATTGCCCGCGCCGGATGATGGCCAGGAATGTTGAGCGCTTCAAAGTTATGGTAATCGTCTTCGACCTCAGGGCCTTCGGCGATTTCATAACCAATATGGGTAAAGAATTGTTCGACGCGTTCTAGCGTACGAGTCACCGGATGCAAACCGCCGGTGGTCTGGCCACGGCCAGACAAGGTTACATCAATGCATTCAGCCGCCAGCTTAGTGGCTAACTCTGCTTGTTCGAGCAAGTTTTTGCGCGCGTTGAGCACATCTTGTACGCGCTCTTTTGCGGTATTAATCAGTGCGCCTACTTTTGGTCGCTCTGCTGCCGGCAGATCACCCAAGGTCTTCATCACCTGGGTCAACTCGCCTTTTTTACCAAGATAGAGAACACGCAACTGCTCAAGAGCGTTTACGTCTTCAGCGCCTTGCACGGCCTCAAGCGCCTGCGCAACCAGCGCATCTAGATTTTCCATTTACAAACTCCAGATACAAAATAGGGGAAGAGCACAAAGGCTCTTCCCCTATCGGTGACGTTTAACACCGGGCGAACCCGGTGATTGTCAAAGACTTAGGCCAGTGTGGCTTTAGCTTTTTCGACAATCGCAGCAAACGCCGCTTTTTCGTTCACTGCCAGATCAGCCAGTACTTTGCGATCGATCTCGATTGTTGCCTTTTTCAAGCCAGCAATGAAACGGCTGTAAGACAGACCGTTTACACGAGCGCCAGCATTGATACGGGCGATCCACAGAGCACGGAACTGACGCTTCTTCTGGCGGCGGTCACGGTAGGCATATTGGCCTGCCTTGATCACTGCCTGTTTGGCAACGCGGAACACGCGTGAGCGTGCGCCATAGTAGCCTTTAGCGAGTTTCAGAATTTTTTTGTGACGGCGACGAGCGACGACACCACGCTTAACACGAGCCATGAGTAACTACCTCTAAATCTTGACCTAAATTAACGAACACGCATCATGCGATCGACTTTGCGAACGTCTGATGGATGGACCATTACGCTTCCACGTAATTGGCGCTTACGCTTTGTAGACATTTTGGTCAGGATATGGCTTTTGAAAGCGTGCTTATGCTTGAAGCCATTAGCCGTTTTCAAGAAGCGCTTCGCAGCGCCACTTTTGGTTTTCATCTTTGGCATGTTCGGATACTCCGCATTCAGTTGATAAACATAACCGCAAGGCCTGCCGTGCCCTTTTGGTCACTTCTTCTTTTTGGGGGCGATGACCATGATCAGTTGGCGTCCTTCCATCTTAGGATGCTGTTCAACGGCGCCGTATTCGAGCAGGTCACCTTCAACCCGCTTTAACAACTCCATTCCCAGCTCCTGGTGGGCCATCTCTCGACCGCGGAATCTTAACGATACCTTGGCCTTATCCCCATCACTAAGGAAACGTACCAGGTTGCGTAGTTTTACCTGGTAATCCCCTTCTTCCGTCCCTGGACGAAACTTGATTTCTTTAATCTGAATCTGCTTCTGATTCTTTTTCGCTGCGGCTACTTGCTTCTTCTTTTCGAAGATCGACTTGCCGTAGTCCATAAGCTTGCAAACAGGTGGCTCTGCATCGGCGGAAATTTCCACCAGATCCAGTTTGGCCTCTTCGGCCTTCAGAAGCGCATCTTCAATTGACACAATTCCAAGCTGCTCGCCTTCAGCACCAATTAAGCGAACCTCGCGCGCCGAGATATTCTCGTTGATCGGGGCCTTCGGGGCAGCTCGTTTATCCTGTCTCATTTCACGCTTAATAATTATTACTCCGAATCTTGGCGACCACGCCGGGAAACCGCCTGCGCAAGGAATTCAGCGAATTGAGCGACGGGCATTGTGCCCAGGTCTACTCCCTCTCGCGTACGCACGGCGATGGTTTGCATCTCAACTTCCCGATCTCCGATAACTAAAAGATAGGGAACCTTGAGTAAAGTATGCTCGCGGATTTTAAAGCCTATTTTTTCATTTCTCAAGTCAGACTTGGCACGAAATCCACTTTGATTGAGCATTTTCTCAACTTCGAGAGCAAAATCTGCCTGTTTATCAGTGATATTGAGAATTACCGCCTGAGTCGGCGCCAGCCACGCCGGGAACGCGCCTTCATAGTGTTCGATCAGAATCCCGATAAAACGCTCGAACGATCCTAGGATGGCGCGGTGCAACATGACTGGAGTTTGCCGACCGTTATCTTCTGCTACATAGGTAGCATCCAAGCGTTGCGGCATATTCGGATCGTACTGCAGCGTCCCACACTGCCACGCACGTCCCAAGCAATCATGCAGCGTAAACTCGATCTTCGGACCGTAAAACGCCCCCTCACCAGGCAAGTACTCCCACGGCAAACCTGCCGCATCTAGCGCCCCAGCCAGAGCAGCCTCCGCGCGATCCCAAAAAGCATCATCACCCACACGCTTATCTGGCCGAGTGGACAGCTTAATCTTAACATCGTTGAAACCAAAGTCCGCATAGACCTGCAGCGTCAAACTAATGAAGTCTGCGGCCTCCTTACTAACCTGCCCCTCAGTGCAAAAAATATGCGCATCATCTTGAGTAAAACCGCGCACCCGCATGATGCCGTGCAGCGCACCTGAGGGCTCATTGCGATGACAGGAGCCAAACTCTGCAAGGCGCAGCGGCAGGTCGCGATAACTCTTAAGACCCTGATTGAATATCTGCACGTGGCACGGACAGTTCATCGGCTTGATCGCGTACTCGCGACTCTCCGACTGAGTGGTGAACATATTCTCGGCATAGTTACCCCAATGCCCAGACTTCTCCCACAAAATACGATCAACCACCTGAGGCGTACGAACTTCAAGGTAGCCATTCTCGCGCTGAACTTGGCGCATGTACTGCTCAAGCACTTGATACAGGGTCCAGCCATTAGGATGCCAAAACACCATGCCCGGCGCTTCTTCCTGAGTATGAAACAGACCTAGGCGCTTACCGATTTTACGGTGATCACGTTTCTCGGCCTCTTCGATACGCAAGACGTAAGCTGCCAACTGCTTCTTGTCCGCCCAAGCGGTGCCATACACGCGCTGCAACTGTTCGTTTTTGGCGTCGCCGCGCCAGTAGGCACCGGACAACTTAGTTAGCTTGAAGGCTTTCAAAAAGCGCGTATTCGGTACGTGCGGGCCACGGCACATATCGACATATTCTTCGTGATGGTACATGCCCATGGCTTGCTCATTGGGCATGTCGTCAATCAGGCGCAATTTGTACTCTTCGCCGCGCGCCTTAAACAACTCAATTACTTCTTGGCGCGGCGTGACCTTCTTGATCACGTCGTACTCAAGATCAATCAACTGCTGCATACGCTGCTCAATAGCAGTCACATCCTCTAGCGTAAAGGGACGTTCAGCGGCGATGTCGTAGTAAAACCCATCATCAATCACCGGGCCGATAACCATCTTGGCCGTCGGGAACAACTGCTTCACCGCATGACCGATCAAGTGCGCACAAGAGTGACGGATGATCTCCACGCCCTCTTGGTCTTTCGGGGTAATGATTTGCAGCGTGGCATCGCTCTCGATCAAGTCGCAAGCATCTACCAATAAACCATTAACTTTGCCTGCCACAGTGGCCTTGGCCAGCCCAGCACCAATGGACTGAGCAACTTCAAGCACTGAAACCGGATGATCGAACGTACGCTGACTGCCGTCTGGCAGAGTGATGATAGGCATGGCGCCTCCTCTCCTAGTGGTGACCCGTACCAGAGGTCACATGGGTTGGGATGAGCCAGTATC
>JBBKVZ010000155.1:0-8899 GCA_037968715.1 Pseudomonas sp. | reverse complement strand
GGCTCTTTCGCGTTGTCGCTGGTGTTGCCGTTGTACGAGGTGGACTCGCCGCTGGCGGTGAGTCGCTGGACCTCAATGATGCTTTGTGCCGGTTACAGCCTGGCCAGTTTCACGCCGGTACTGATGGGCTTGGGGCGTGATCTGAGTGGTAATTACCAATGGCCGTTTACCGTGTTAACGGCGATGGCCTTATTGTTGTGCGTGTTTGCTTGGCGCTTATTAGTGGGTAAACCGCGTTGAACCGAGATATTGTCGGCCAGTTCCTTTCCACGACCTTGGTGGCGTGTTAGAAGGCTGCACGCATTTTCTGGAGTGATGGTGTGGAGTCTGAATCGATCATCTACGGCTGCATCCGCGACTGGCCGTCGGCGAGTGCTGATGAGCGCTGTTTGCGCCGTAGCACTAATCGCAAGGTGCTGGCAGATTTGCCCAGCGGCGAGGCGTGGCCGTTTCTTGGCCGAGACATGTTTTCGGCCTGTGAAACCGCAGGCGAAGGCCTCTATCAAACCCAGGTGATTCACTTTGGCGCCAGCTACCAGGCGCTGGAGTATGAATGGCGGCTGTGGATTGAACAGTTTGAGTCGTTACTGAAAAAGCTCTACTGGGCCAGCGCCGTGGTGCACTTGGAAACCGAGTTGAACGGCTGCCATACGTTTCGCTGGGACTCCGAAAGTGGTTTTCATAGCCCGCAGGAAGGCGATTTACGGGTGCGCTGTGTGTGGGAGCGCGAGGGCTTGCGTGGCTAAGTGCACCGCGCTATTGGTCGAGCCACTCACGCGGTACATCATGTTTTAACAGCAGCATGCATTGTTGGCTGTCGGGGTCGAAGGCTATCACTGCGCTACCCTTGTTGAGGGCCAAACGCACCCGCGCAACGCGGGTTTCAAGCGGGGTTTCATCACCATTGTCAGTGCCCTCGCGGGTGACGAAGTCTTCGATCAGGCGGGTCAGGGTGTCGGCTTCTAGCAGTTCTTGCGCGATTAGCATGGTGGGCGCCTCCTCAGCGCCCAGCGATGTTAGCAGTTGCCGGTTGTTTGGCGCTGCTGTCGGCTAAAAACTCATTTCTGCATGGGCGTTTTGTTTGGCAAGAAATGCGCGATGCGTTCATATAACAATTCGCTGTCCAGAGGCTTGCCAATAAAATCGTTCATGCCAGCGCTTAATCCCAGCTGCTGATATTGCTCAAATACATGGGCTGTCAGGGCAATGATCGGCACTGCCGGTAAGTTTTGTAATTGTTCAAATAAGCGAATTTTCCGGGTTGCTTCAAAGCCATCCATCTCGGGCATTTCGCAATCCATCAAGATCAGTTCGATGCTACTTGGTGAGCGACAGTATTCGGCCACTGCCGCTGCGCCATTATTGACCAAGCGTGGGTTGTAGCCGCGCCTCTTCAGTAAGCCCTGGACTACCAGTTGATTGACCGGGTTGTCTTCGGCAATCAGGATTCCGGGGCCGGGGCCTGTGTTAGCTATGTGGTTGTTGCTCGGCTTCGGTGTGGGCGCAGATACCGGCTGATATAACTCCTGCAGCGTTTGCCGTAGCTCGGTGATGATCAGCGGTTGTGGCAGGCTTTGCAGGCGTAGTTCTGGGTGATAGGGCAGTTGCGCGGTTTGTGCGGGAGGGCAGAGCAGCAAAATAGGCTGGTCGAGTGATAGGTGCTCGCGCAACGGCTCAAGCCAACTGGTAACGCTACCGGGCCAAGGCGTCATCAGCACTAATAGCGGTGGTGCGCTAAATTCGGCCAGGCAGTTGACCAGCCGTTCTGGGGTTTGGCAGCGCTCAGTGCGCATGCCCCAGCGGCTTAGCAGCAACCCTAGGGTGTCCAGACCTTGACCATCCAGAGAGGTCAGTAGGGCGGTGCGACCGTTGAGTAGCACGCTTAACGAGTCGACTTGTTCGGGGTTGTATTGCAGGGGTAAATCGAAGGTAAACAAGGTGCCCGCGCCGGGACTGCTTTGTACCTCAATTTGCCCACCCATCATGTTGACCAGCTCTTTACTGATGGCCAGCCCTAGGCCACTGCCGCCGTAGCGGCGTGTGGTGGTGGAGTCGCCTTGGGTGAAGGAATCAAACAGCAGGGCTTGGGCTGGCGCACTGATACCTATGCCGCTGTCGCGAATGCCGAAGAGCAGTTGCGCTTGTCCTTGGCTGTTATTGCGGCGACTGATGCTCAGCGTTACATGGCCTTCGGCAGTGAATTTAAGGGCATTGCTGATTAGATTCATCAATACCTGCTTGGTGCGCGTGGGGTCGCCGATAATGAACTGTGGCACACCACCTTCGAGGCTGACATACAAGCGCAGGCGTTTTTCCAAGGCTTGGGCAGTGAACAGGCTGATGGTTTCTGAGACCAGCTGTTCTAGGTCAAATTCGATGTGTTCCAGCGTTAGCTTGCCGGACTCAATGCGCGCGTAGTCGAGAATGTCATTGATTACCGTCAGCAGGGACTTGCCGGAACTGGCGATGGTATCGACATAAAAACGTTGGCTGCGATCCAGTGGCGTGTCTTTGAGTAGTTGCAGCATACCCAGCACACCGTTCATGGGCGTGCGGATCTCATGGCTCATGGTGGCTAAAAAGCGCCCTTTGGCTTGGTTGGCCAGAGTCGCTTGCTCGGCGGCGCGGCGCGAGTTGAAACCTTCGTCTTTGAGCACGTTGATGCGGTCTGCCAAGCCAATGGAGAGGGTAATAAGCTCGATGGTTACGCCAACTTTTACCACTGTGGAGCCAAACAACCCAAACAGTTCAAAGCCCAGCGAGGCCGCAGTGACAATCACAAAGGCGGTGAGTAGCACGCTCCAGGCCATGGTGTAGTAAGAGCCGTACCGCACGCCCTTACGCCAAGCATAAATGCCGGTGAAAAACAGGGTAAATGAGGTGCCCAGTAAAGTCAGGCTGGCCAGAACGTTCCAAGCTTGTAGAGGTATTACCAGGCCGCAAATAAGTACCAAAAAGACCAGCATAATCATCAGGCGCAAGGCCCGATCAAGTTTTGGGAAAAACTGCTTAGTATGCAAAAAGTGTCGGCTGAACTGTGTGGCTGCCAAGCATTGCGTGTACATCAAAATATAAATGCTCACGGACTGCAGGGCCACGTAATCGGGCAGTAGCTTGAACAGCATGCCGTCAAAGCAGGCAGCCAACAGACCAATATTAATGCCGTAAATCAAGTACCAGAAATACGCCTGTTCGCGCAGCGAGACGAACAGAAACAGGTTGTAGAAAATCATCGCAAACAACACGCCGTAGAAGGCTCCACTCCAACCCGTGAGGTTTTCTTGGGCGCTAGCACTGGTGGCATAGGTGCTGAAGTACAGCGGTACGAAGACGGTGCTGGTGGTTGCGACGCGAATGGTTAAGTGGCTCGCCCCTGGCGCAAGGTCCAGCGGGAACCAAAAATTGCGCACCTGAACCGGGCGACTAGAAAACACAAAGTTATCACCGCTGTGCTGACTTAGCGTGCTGCCGTCGGGGCTTTGTAGGAAAACCTGCAGATCATCTAAGAGTGGGTAGTTAATTTCTAGAAAGCCCAACAAGCGGTGTTCGCGGCTGTTGATTAACTGCGTGCGAAACCACCAGACCGAGTTATTTTTGCCAAGGTTGACGTGGTCGGAATTTACCGGATGAAATTTGTCATCCGCTAAGGCTTGCACCTGCGCGGCGCTGAATGTGCCATCGGGATCTTCTAGATAGCCGGTATACGGGCCTAGCGACAGGCGCAGCTCATCACTGTCCAAGTTGGCAGGTGACAGTGCCCAAGCGGTACTACTGAACAACAGCCAAAAAAGTAACAGACTAATGCGAGGCATTAAGGACCTCTTATTTATAATGTGTCTGCAAGGCACTGTGCCGATATGTGGGTACTTGTTCAAGTCGTATTTTGTTTACGTTATGTCGGTTTTTCGCCGAAATTAACTACTAAGTCAGCTTGGCAAGATGCCGCTTGCCAGGCTCGTTTGGCCCTCGTTTGGAAAGCATAGCGTTTGCGATCGAGGGCTGTGTATGAATAATTTTATAAATTGGGCTTACTTGCCGCGAATCAGTCTGCGTATAGCAAAGCGATTGGGGTGACAGGCCTCGGCGACAACTCTAGGTACGGGCAAAGGTTCGTTATCCAGCCAAGCTGCGAGTATTTCGCCGGACAACGGCGCGCTGATCAAACCTCGCGAGCCATGGCCACTATTAACATACAAGCCGTTTAGCCAAGGGCAAGGTGTTGTTGGTACCTGGCGGGCGTCTTTACTCAGTGCCGCATAGGCGCTGGTAAACCCTGCTTGATCGGCCAGCGGGCCGACAATCGGCAGGTAGTCTGGGCTGGTACAGCGAAAGGCCGCCCGGCCTTGCAATGTAGCCGGGGCGAGTTCGTTGCAGCGCAGGCGGGCCGCTAGGTCGCTGGATATCTCCTCCAGCAACTGCAAGTTACTGCTGTGCTCGGCGGCGCTTAGGCTCAGCTCGTCGCTGTTGAAGTCGAAGCTGGCACCGAGGGTGTGTTCGCCGTTGCGCGCCGGGGCGACATAACCTTCGGCGCACACCACGCTGCGTAACTCGCTGCTGCTAGCGGTCTGTGGCAGGCAGGTGATTTGCCCGCGAATACGCTTGAGGGGTAGCTCGGCAGCTTGGGCAAAGTTGCCTATGTCGGCCGCGCCAGCCAGCACCACCACGGGCGCACTGGCCAATACCTGGCCGTTGCTGAGCGCTTGCCAGCCACCTTGCAGCGGGGTCAGTTCGAGCACGTCACTGTGGGTCAGTACGCGGATTTGCGGATGCTTGGCCAGCAGTTGGCACAGCGCTGGCGGATGCACCCAGCCTGCATTTGGATAAAATAGGCCGCCCGCTGGCAAGGCCACGCCGGCATAGCTTTCGGCTTGCGCGCGACTCACCGGCTGCAGTAAATCGGCAGGGAAGGCCGCTGCCAGCGGTGCCTGGCGCGCCACTTCTTTCGCATTGAAGGCCAGTTGCAACACGCCGCAGGCCGCCCAATCATTGCCGTGCAATTGCTCAAGCAGGCGTCGGGTGTAGCCAAAGCCGCTCACAATCAGCCGCGACAACGTGGTGCCATGGGCCGATAGCTTGAGGTACAGCACGCCTTGCGGGTTGCCTGAAGCCTCTTGCGCCAATTCGCCGTGGCGCTCCAGCAAGGTTACTTGCCAGCCGCGTGCGGCTAGGCTGGCGGCGCTGGCGCAACCCGCTAGGCCGGCGCCAATCACCAAGGCTTGGCGTGCGGCAGGTGTAAAATCTGGACGGGCAAACCAGGGTTTTACCGCCGCTGTGACTTGACCGATAAACTGGCCTTTAAGCACTTCCCATTTACGACCGATGCCGGGAACCCGCTTCATCTTGAAGCCGGCGGCGTTTAGCGCGCGGCGCACATCGCCGGCACTGCAAAAAGTTGCCAGCGTGGTGCCGGGATGAGACAGACGGGCCAGCTCGGCAAACAGCTCAGGGCACCACATTTGCGGGTTGCGCTGCGGGGCGAAACCGTCGAGAAACCAAGCGTCAACAGGTGCATCGAGTTCGGGTAATTGCTCCAGCGCATCGCCAATCAGCAGGGTTAAGCTGACTCGCCCGCCTGCTAGGCTGAAACGCTGAAAGCCCGGATGCACCGCCACGTATTGCGCCAGTAATGGTTCGGCATATGCAGCCAGTTCAGGCCATAGGGCCAGGGCACGTTGTAAGTCGCTGCGGGTCAGCGGGTATTTTTCGACGCTGACAAAATGCAGGCGGCAATTTTGCGCTGCGGTTTGCGCAAATAGCTGCCAGGCGCAGAGAAAGTTCAAGCCCGTGCCAAAGCCGGTTTCGCCGATAATCAACTGGCCGCCGGCGGGCAGTGCCGCAAAGCGTTCGGCTAGGGCATTCTGCTGCAAAAACACGTGGCGGGTCTCGGCCAGCCCGCCGTCGCTAGCAAAGTACACGTCAGCAAAGAGCTGCGAGCGTGGCTGGCCCTGAGCATCCCAATCGAGTACCGCGTAGGGGGATGAATTGGCAGCGGCTTGATCGCTCATGGGCAGACCCTTAAAAATCAGGAGGGCAGTCTAACAGGCGCTGAAAAAAACTACGCTGCTCGACTCTTGAGCATGGCCGACAGCGCTGCACAGGCGGCTAGAGCCCGGTTTTTGCTTGATTCGCGTGGCAGCAATCTACCTGCAATGGTTCAGACAAATGCTCGAATGATCCGCTAGGCTGGGCGTATTCAGAACCGGAGATGCTTATGTTTGAGTCCGCCGAAATTGGTCACGCCATCGATAAAGAAACCTACGACGCTGCAGTGCCGGCCCTGCGCGAGGCATTGCTGGAAGCGCAGTACGAGTTACAGCAGCAATCGCGCTTCCCGGTGATTGTGTTGATTAATGGTGTTGAGGGGGCGGGCAAAGGCGAAACCGTCAAACTGTTAAGTGAATGGATGGACCCACGGCTAATTCAGGTCAGCACCTTTGACCAGCAGACTGACGAAGAGCTGGCGCGGCCACCGGCGTGGCGTTTTTGGCGGCAGTTACCACCGAAAGGGCAAATCGGCATCTTTTTTGGCAACTGGTACAGCCAGATGCTGCAAGGCCGTGTGCACGGGCGGATCAAAACCTCGGTGCTTGATCAGGCGATTAACGGCGCCGAACGCTTGGAGCAAATGCTCTGTGATGAAGGCGCGTTGATCTTTAAGTTTTGGTTTCATCTGTCAAAAAAACAAATGAAAGCCCGCCTTAACTCGCTCAAAGACGACCCGTTGCACAGTTGGCGCATTAGCCCGCTGGACTGGCAGCAGTCGAAAACCTACGACAAATTTGTGCGTTTTGCTGAGCGCATTTTGCGCCGCAGCAGCCGTGATTATGCGCCCTGGTATGTGGTCGAGGGCGCGGACCAGTACTACCGCAGCCTTACAGTTGGGCGGATTTTGCTCGAGGGCTTGCAAGCCGCACTGAAAAATCAACAAGCACCTTTGCGCAGCCCGCATGCCGCGCCACTGATTTCCAGCTTGGATAACCTCGGCTTGCTGGCCAGTTTGGACATGAGCCAGGCGCTGGATAAAAGTGACTACGAAGAGCAACTGGCAACCGAGCAGGCGCGGTTATCTGGGTTAATGCGCGATAAGCGTTTTCGCAAGCATGCGCTGGTGGCGGTGTTTGAGGGCAACGATGCCGCCGGTAAGGGCGGTGCCATTCGCCGGGTGGCCGCAGCCCTCGATCCTCGCCAATACCGGATTGTGCAGATCGCGGCACCCACTCAGGAAGAACTCGCGCAGCCCTACCTGTGGCGCTTTTGGCGGCATATTCCGGGGCGCGGCAAGTTCACCGTGTTCGACCGCTCTTGGTATGGCCGGGTACTGGTTGAGCGGGTTGAAGGTTTTTGCAGTACGGCCGACTGGCTGCGCGCCTATAGCGAGATTAACGACTTTGAAGAGCAGCTCACCCGCGCGGGTGTGGTGCTGGTGAAGTTCTGGTTGTCGATCGACCAAGACACCCAGCTGCAACGTTTTCAGGCGCGTGAGCAAATTCCCTTTAAGCGCTTCAAGATCACCGAAGACGATTGGCGCAATCGCGAGAAATGGCCACTATACAGCGATGCCGTGGGCGACATGGTCGACCGCACCAGCAGCGAAATTGCCCCCTGGACGCTGGTCGAGGCCAACGACAAGCGCTTTGCTCGGGTCAAGGTGCTGCGCACTATTAACGAAGCGTTGGAGGCCGCCTATCAGCGTGATTAAGGCCGGCTTGCATGGCGCTGCATACGGCGGATGAATGATTCTCGTCGTGCGTGGCGCACAGCTTCTATTCTGCAGTCATCAGCCAGCAAACTAGCGGAGAAATACGATGCGTGAAGTAGTGATTGTCGACAGTGTACGCACAGGTTTGGCCAAGTCTTTTCGCGGCAAGTTTAATCAAACCCGCCCGGATGATATGGCCGCGCACTGCGTGAATGCCTTACTAGAACGCAACGGCTTGGATCCGGCCTTGGTCGACGATTGCATTGTCGGCGCTGGCTCTAACGAGGGCGCGCAAGGCATGAACATTGGCCGAAACGTGGCGGTATTGTCCAAGTTAGGCAAAGACGTGGCGGGTATGACCCTCAATCGCTACTGCTCCTCGGGTTTGCAGGCCATTGCGATTGCCGCCAACCAAATCGCCTCAGGTTGCAGTGAGGTGATTGTCGCTGGTGGGGTTGAGTCGATCACCATGACCATGAAAAGCATGAACACAAATCAGCTGTTCAATCCGCTGATTCAGCAAAACATGCCGGGTATCTATTACCCAATGGGGCAGACCGCCGAGATCGTCGCCCGGCGTTACGGGGTAACTCGTGAGCAGCAGGATTTGTACGCCCTGCAAAGCCAACAGCGCACCGCCAGGGCTCAAGCTGACGGGCTGTTCGATGACGAGATAGTGCCAATGGCGGTCAAGTATTTGTTGGAAGACAAGGCCACTGGTGAGAAGACTCTGGTTGACGGTGTGGTCGATCGTGATGACTGCAATCGCGCCGACACCACGCTGGAAAGTCTCTCAGGGCTTAAACCAGTATTCGCCGACGACGGTTCGGTAACGGCTGGGAATGCCTCGCAACTCTCCGACGGCGCTTCGATGACCCTGGTGATGAGCTTGGAAAAAGCCTTGGAGCTGGGTCTCAAGCCACGGGCGTACTTCCGTGGTTTTGTCGCGGCCGGTTGTGAGCCGGATGAAATGGGGATCGGCCCGGTGTATTCGATTCCTAAGCTGCTCAAAGCGCGCGGTTTACAGGTGGCGGATATCGACTTGTGGGAACTCAATGAAGCGTTCGCCTCGCAGTGTCTGTATTGCCGTGATCAGCTGCATATCGATAACGACAAGTACAACGTCAATGGTGGGGCTATCTCCATTGGTCACCCCTTTGGCATGACAGGCTCGCGGCAGGTCGGCCATCTGGTGCGTGA
>JBBKVZ010000154.1:0-14377 GCA_037968715.1 Pseudomonas sp. | reverse complement strand
TTGATCCTCACAGGAGTGCGGCACATGTCAAAAGGGCATTCGCTACAAGACCCTTACCTCAATACCTTGCGTAAAGAGCGGGTTCCGGTATCCATTTATTTGGTCAACGGAATCAAGCTGCAGGGTCAGATTGAGTCATTCGACCAGTTTGTAATTTTGCTGAAGAATACCGTCAGCCAAATGGTTTACAAACACGCCATCTCTACTGTGGTACCAAGTCGTCCGGTGCGTTTGCCGAGCACTGATATGGACATTGAAGAGTCGGGCGATACTGAACTCGGCAACGCCTGATAGGAGTCTGTATTGTTCTTCGAGCGTCATGAAGGTGGTGAGCGGGCCATTCTGGTTCACTTGGATGGCCAAGATCCCGAGGTGCGCGAAGATCCTCAGGAGTTTCAGGAGCTGGCCCTTTCGGCTGGCGCTGAAACCGCGTGCTTCGTCAGTGTGCCGCGCCAGCGGCCAACTGCCAAATACCTGATCGGCAGCGGTAAGGTCGCCGAACTGCGTGAGCTGGTGCAGTCTTTACAGGCTGAACTGGTTATTTTCAATCACGTCCTTACACCTAGCCAAGAGCGCAATTTAGAGCGTGTATTCGAATGTCGGGTGCTCGATCGGACCGGGCTTATTTTGGATATCTTCGCCCAGCGGGCGCGTACTCATGAAGGAAAATTGCAGGTCGAGCTGGCCCAGCTTGGCCACATGAGCACGCGGCTGGTGCGCGGCTGGACCCACCTTGAGCGGCAGAAAGGTGGTATCGGCCTTCGTGGGCCTGGTGAGACGCAGCTCGAGACGGATCGTCGTCTTTTGCGGGTGCGTATAGGTCAGATTAAGCAAAAGCTTGAAAAGGTCCGCAGTCAGCGCGAGCAGGCTCGGCGTGGGCGCAAGCGCGCGGATATTCCGGCGGTGTCTTTGGTGGGTTATACCAATGCCGGCAAATCGACGCTGTTTAACGCCCTGACCGACTCCGATGTGTTTGCTGCTGACCAGTTGTTTGCCACTCTCGACCCAACGTTACGCCGGCTTGATCTGGATGACTTGGGGCCAATAGTGCTGGCGGATACTGTGGGCTTTATTCGCCACTTGCCACACAAACTGGTTGAGGCGTTTCGCGCCACGCTGGAAGAATCGAGCAATTCAGACTTGTTGCTGCATGTGATTGATGCGCACGAACCCGAGCGTTTGGCGCAGATTGAGCAGGTTTTAGTTGTGCTTGGCGAAATTGGTGCGCAGGACCTGCCAATACTTGAGGTCTACAACAAAATAGATTTACTCGAAGGCGTTGAACCGCAAATTCAACGCGATGCTGAAGGTCGGCCGCAGCGGGTTTGGTTGTCGGCGCGCGATGGTCGCGGGCTGGACTTGTTGCGTCAGGCGCTGGCAGAGTTGCTCGGCCACGATATGTTTGTCGCCACCCTGAGTTTGCCGCAGTCGTTAGCGCGGTTGCGTGCGCAACTGTTTGCTTTGGGTGTGGTGCAGAACGAAAGTTATGACGAACAGGGTAATAGCGTATTGGCCGTGAGCGTGCCGCGTGGTGAGCTAAATCGACTGATTAGTCGTGAAGGCTTGCAGGCGGACGAGTTTATCCAGCAACACACTTTGCAATAAAGCCTGTGTTTGCGGCTTTGCCGCAGGTAGCAGGCATTCTGTAGCATTGGCAGGCGCACCGCGGGTGCGTCTTGGCTTTATTAGTATGGAGAACGCTATGGCTTGGAATGAGCCGGGTGGCAACTCGAATAATCAGGATCCTTGGGGTGGCCGCAAAGGTGGCGATCGTAAAGGGCCGCCGGATCTCGACGAAGCTTTCCGCAAACTACAAGAAAGTCTCGGTGGTCTTTTTGGTGGTGGTAACAAGCGCGGCGCCGATAGCGGTGGCAGCGGCGGTGGTTTCGCGCTGTTGGGCGTTGGCCTGTTGGTGGGCGCAGTGCTTTGGCTGTTTAGTGCGGTGTATACCGTCGATGCCCAAGAGCAGGCGGTGATTTTGCGTTTGGGTAAATACCAAACAACCGAAGGCAACGGCTTGCATATTTACTTCCCTCCATTTGAGAAGAAGTATCAAGAAAACGTGACCCGTGAGCGTTCTTATAGCAAGCAGGGGCAGATGCTCACTAAGGATGAGAACATCGTCGAAGTGCCGCTGACCGTGCAGTACAAAATTAGCAACTTGGAGGATTATGTCCTTAAGGTTGATCAACCTGAGCTGAGTCTGCAGCAGGCTACCGAAAGCGCATTGCGCCATGTGGTTGGCTCTACGGCGATGGATCAGGTGCTCACCGAAGGTCGTGTGCTGATGGCCAGCGAGATCAAGGAACGCTTACAGCGCTACTTGGATACCTATCAGACCGGTATTACGGTTACTCAGGTGAACGTGCAGAGCGCTGCGGCGCCGCGCGAAGTACAAGAAGCTTTTGATGATGTGATTCGTGCTCGTGAAGATGAGCAGCGCGAGAAAAATCAGGCTGAAACTTACGCCAATGGTGTTGTGCCTGAGGCTCGTGGCCAAGCGCAGCGGATCTTAGAAGATGCCAGCGGCTATCGCGAAGAGGTTGTTTTGCGTGCCAAGGGTGAGGCGGATCGCTTTGCTAAATTGGTTGCTGAGTACCGTAAAGCACCAGAGATTACGCGTCAGCGCTTGTATCTGGACACCATGCAAGAGGTCTTCACTAACACCAGTAAAATCATGATGACGGGCGAGAAAGGGCAGAACAGCATGCTCTATCTACCGTTGGATAAGATGCTGGAAGGGCGCTCAGTAACGAATACTTCGCCGCCGTCAGCTGCTGTCGGTAGTGATAGCGGTGCGCGTATGCCGGTTGACACGGCGGCGCGTGATTTGCGCTCACGGGAGAGTCGCTGATGAGTAATAAATCGCTGATTTCCCTGATTTTTGGGGTGGCTTTGGCTGTTGTGGGCTGGAACAGTTTTTATGTTGTTTCGGTGACTGAGAAGGCAGTTCTATTGCAGTTTGGTCGCATTATTCAGGCGGATGTTCAGCCTGGTTTGCATATGAAGATTCCGTTCATCAATCATGTGAGCAAGTTTGATGCCCGCCTGCAAACTCTGGATGCGCCAACTCAGCGGTTTCTGACCCTTGAGAAAAAGGCGGTAATGGTCGACGCCTACGCTAAGTGGCGGATTGCTGATGCTGAGCGTTTTTATACGGCCATCTCCGGGCTCAAGCAGATCGCCAATGATCGTTTGTCGCAGCGTCTTGAGTCTGGTCTGCGTGATGAGTTCGGCAAGCGCACCCTGCATGAGGTGGTGTCGGGTGAGCGTGATTCCTTGATGGCAGATATCACTGCTTCGCTGAATAAACAGGCCATGAAAGAGTTGGGTATTGAAGTAGTTGATGTGCGGGTTAAGACCATCGATTTGCCCAAGGAGGTCAACCTTAGCGTGTTTGAACGCATGAGTACTGAGCGCGAGCGCGAGGCGCGTGAGCATCGGGCGAAAGGACGCGAGTTGGCTGAAGGCATTCGTGCTGATGCTGATCGTCAGCGCCGAGTGTTACTGGCCGAGGCCTATCGTGGCTCTGAAGAGGCGCGTGGTGATGGTGATGCTTTAGCTGCAGCGATTTACTCCAAGGCCTATGGCATGGATCAAGAGTTCTATGCGTTCTATCGCAGCTTGCGGGCTTACCGTGAGAGCTTTGCGAGCAAGAGCGATATATTAGTACTTGATCCAAAGGGCGAGTTCTTTCGCTATCTGCAAAACCCTAAGCCATAAGCGTAATCCTGGCGGGCGTACATCGCCCGCCGGGGTGACCGTGGAATAAAACGTGTTATTATGAATCAGCCGGGATATTCCCGGCTTTTTTGCGTCTGCAGTCAGCGTGTGGCTGGGTTTACGGTGCTATTGGCCCTGTCTTAAACCAGTTGGCCTGCAGCGTTACGTTCATCGGGCATTACCAGTGCATTGCTGGGGTCCGTATATCTTTACAGCTTGGCTGAAGGCTTGCCGCCCAGCTCAAGAGGGAAATGGCGAAATGGCTACGCTAGACCGCTGGTTACTGCCAGATGGCATCGAAGAAATACTGCCGCAAGAAGCGTCGCGTATTGAAGCTGCGCGTCGGCAGGTGTTGGATCTATTTCAGCGCTGGGGCTATGAGCTCGTTGTTACCCCGCATATTGAGTATTTGGAGTCGTTGCTGACGGGCGCTGGGCAAGATCTAGATCTGCGCACCTTCAAAGTAATTGATCCGAATTCTGGTCGTTTGATGGGTTTTCGTGCGGATATAACGCCGCAGGTTGCGCGTATTGATGCCCATAGCCTGCGTCGTGAAGGTCCGAGTCGCCTATGTTATGCCGGCAGTGTTTTGCATGCGCAACCGCGCCCGCTTACCGTGTCGCGCAGCCCGATTCAGTTGGGTGCCGAGCTATATGGGGATGCCAGTCCCGCTAGCGACGTAGAGGTCATCAGCCTAATGCTGGATACCTTGGCGTTGGCCGATGTGCCGGATATTCACATGGACCTTGGTCATGTGGGTATTTACCGTGGTTTGGCGCGTGCGGCTGAGCTTTCTGTTGAGCTTGAGCAGCAGCTATTTGATGCCTTGCAGCGCAAGGCGATTGATGAGGTCGCTGTACTGACTGCAGATTTGCCTGCCGGGCCGCGCAAGATGTTGCAGGCGCTGGCGGAGTTATGCGGCGATCGTGATGTGTTGGACTTGGCTCAGGCCTGTTTGGTCGATGCTCCAGATGATGTGCATGCTGCGCTGGATGAGCTGATGGCCATCGCCGATGCGCTCAGCTTGCGCTACCCCGAGGTGCCGATGTATTTCGACCTTGGTGAGTTGCGTGGCTATCACTATCACACCGGTGTGGTGTTTGCCGCCTTTGTGCCAGTGGTTGGTCAGTCGATTGCCCAAGGCGGTCGTTATGATGATATCGGTGCTGATTTCGGCCGTGCCCGCCCGGCTACCGGTTTTTCGACGGACCTTAAAACGCTCGTCAGTCTTGGTCGTATGCCTGAAATTGAGCAGCCGCTCGGTGTTTGGGCGAGTGACAGTCACGATGTTTATCTGTGGCAGGCAGTGCAGCGTTTACGTGCCGAGGGTGTGCGTGTGGTGCAGGCGTTGCCTGGTCAGGAGTTGGCTGCGGCATTGACTGCCGGCTGTGATCGTCAGCTGCAGTTGCTAGACGGTCGCTGGCAGGTAGTGCCACTGGCGCTCTAGTCGTTGCTGCAATGAATTGTTTCCGCCGGCCCGCGCCGGCATCTAGCTTTCGCAAAGAGGACAAGTGTTATGGGTAAGAATGTCGTAGTCCTGGGCACTCAGTGGGGTGATGAGGGCAAAGGCAAGATCGTTGATCTGCTGACCGAGCAAGCTGCTGCTGTGGTGCGCTATCAGGGTGGGCATAACGCCGGTCATACACTGGTGATCAATGGTGAAAAGACCGTTCTGCACTTGATTCCGTCGGGTATTTTGCGCGAAGGCGTGCAGTGCTTGATCGGTAACGGCGTTGTTGTGGCGCCGGATGCCTTGATGCGGGAAATTATCAAGCTTGAAGAAAAAGGTGTGCCGGTCCGTGAGCGGTTGCGTATTAGCCCGTCTTGCCCGCTGATTCTGTCCTATCACGTGGCGCTCGATCAGGCGCGTGAGAAGGCGCGTGGCGAGGCTAAAATTGGTACTACTGGTCGAGGTATTGGCCCGGCCTATGAAGATAAAGTTGCCCGTCGCGGTCTGCGTGTAGGTGACTTGTTTCACCCGGAGCGTTTTGCCGTCAAGCTTGCAGAATTGCTTAAGTATCACAACTTTGTTTTGGTTAACTATCACCAAGAGCCGGCGATTGATTTCGATCAAACCTTCGCTGAGTGCATGGAATATGCCGCGCTGCTCAAGCCGTTAATGGTTGATGTTACTGCTGTGCTGCATGATATGCGCCGTGATGGCAAAGACATCATGTTCGAGGGTGCGCAGGGCTCGCTGCTGGATATCGATCACGGTACCTATCCGTATGTGACCAGTTCCAACACCACTGCGGGCGGTATTGCCACTGGTTCGGGCTTTGGTCCGATGTATCTCGACTATATCCTTGGGATTACAAAGGCCTACACCACACGCGTTGGCGCGGGTCCGTTTCCGACCGAGTTGTTTGATGACGTGGGTGCCTTCCTGGCTAAGCGTGGCCACGAGTTTGGCTCAACGACTGGTCGTGCGCGTCGCTGTGGATGGTTTGATGCGGTTATTCTGCGCCGCGCTATCGAGATCAATAGTATCTCGGGCTTGTGTCTGACCAAGCTGGATGTGTTGGATGGTCTTGAGGTTATTCGCATCTGTGTGGGCTATCAGGATGCTAATGGTGCAGTAATTGATGCGCCTACTGATGCAGACAGCTACATCGGCTTGCAGCCGGTGTATGAGGAGATGCCAGGCTGGACTGAGTCGACCTTGGGCGCCCAAACCCTGGAAGAGTTGCCAGCTAATGCGCGCGCTTATATTGCGCGGATTGAGGCGCTGGTGGGCGCTCCGATCGACATCGTTTCGACTGGGCCGGATCGTAACGAGACAATTGTCTTGCGTCATCCGTTTGCCTGAGTAGTTGCGTGTTCCAAAAAAGGGTCGCCATTGGCGGCCCTTTTTTATTGTGGTTGGAGGTGCGAGGTGGCTGGCATGTTGGCGGGTAGTAAATCGCAGGCATAAAAAAACCGGCCTAAGCCGGTTTTTGTCGCTAAGCATTGGTAGATGCTTAGCTTGTAATTGGTGCCCAGAAGAAGACTCGAACTTCCACGATGTTGCCACCGCATGGACCTGAACCATGTGCGTCTACCAATTCCGCCATCTGGGCATTGAGTTTAATGATTGCTCATTAGGTCTCAACTACAACGGCGTTTACCGCTGTTGTGGGGCCGCACTATACGGATTGGGTTTTTACTTGTAAACACTTCAGGTAAAATAAATTTTATCGTGTCGGTTAAGCTAACTAAAGTCGACGATTCGCGCTTCAATAGGCGCATGACAACTATTTTTTATGCAAATAAGGTGAACTCTCTCTAATGGCCGATTGGCAATCCCTCGATCCAGAGGCCGCGCGTGAAGCGGAAAAATACGACAACCCGATCCCTAGCCGTGAGCTGATCTTAAAGCAGCTTGATGATCGTGGCGCGCCTGCCAATCGTGAACAGTTGGTGGAAGAATTTGGTTTGACCACTGAGGAGCAGGTAGAAGCACTGCGCCGTCGGTTGCGCGCAATGGAGCGCGACGGTCAGCTGATTTATACCCGGCGTGGTGCCTACGCGCCGGTAGACAAACTTGATCTGATCCTTGGTCGGGTGAGTGGCCATCGCGATGGTTTCGGCTTCTTGGTGCCAGACGACGGCTCTGACGATCTATTTTTGAGCCCGGGGCAGATGCGCTTGGTGTTTGATGGTGATCGTGGTTTGGCTCGGGTATCCGGGTTGGATCGTCGCGGTCGTCGTGAAGGTGCGATTGTCGAGGTGCTGACGCGTGCCCATGAAAGCATCGTTGGTCGCTACTACGAAGAAGGCGGCATTGGTTTTGTTATCGCGGATAACCCGAAAATTCAGCAGGAAGTGCTGGTAACGCCGGGTCGCGCAGCCAGTGCAAAAATTGGCCAGTTTGTTGAGGTGAAAATTACCCACTGGCCAACGGCGCGCTTCCAGCCACAGGGCGATATCGTTGAGGTGGTGGGTAACTACATGGCGCCAGGCATGGAAATTGATGTCGCCTTGCGCAGTTATGACATTCCCCACGTTTGGCCAGAGGCGGTGATTAAAGAGGCGGCCAAGCTCAAGCCTGAAGTGGAAGAGAAAGACAAAGAAAAACGCGTTGATCTGCGTAATTTGCCGTTTGTAACTATCGACGGTGAAGATGCGCGCGACTTCGACGATGCTGTGTTCTGTGAAAAAGCGGGCGGCAAATGGAATCTGTTTTCCGGTGGCTGGAAGCTCTATGTGGCCATTGCAGACGTTTCCCACTACGTCAAAATTGATTCGGCGCTGGACGTTGAGGCGACCGTGCGCGGTAACTCAGTGTACTTCCCGGAACGTGTGATACCGATGCTGCCGGAGGAGTTGTCCAACGGTCTGTGCTCGCTGAATCCGCATGTTGATCGCTTGGCCATGGTTTGCGAGATGACCATCTCGAAGACCGGCAAGATGACTGATTATCAGTTTTACGAAGCGGTAATCCACTCGCATGCGCGTCTGACCTATAACAAAGTTAGTTCGATTCTTGAGCATCCGAAAACCAACGAAGCCAAGCAGTTGCGTAGCGAGTACGCCGATGTGGTGCCGCACCTCAAGCAGCTGTATTCGCTGTATCAGGTGTTGCTGAGTGCGCGGCAAGAGCGTGGTGCGATTGATTTCGAAACTCAAGAGACGCGCATCATCTTCGGTGCGGATCGTAAGATTGCTGAAATCCGCCCGACTACCCGTAACGATGCGCACAAGTTAATTGAGGAGTGCATGCTGGCGGCCAACGTGGCCACCGCGGAGTTCCTGAAAAAGCACGAAATTCCTGCGCTGTACCGTGTGCATGACGCTCCGCCGTCTGAGCGCATTGAGAAGTTAAAGGCATTTTTGACCGAGCTTGGTTTGTCGTTGCATCGTGGCAAAGCTAAAGATGGTCCGACGCCAAAAGACTATCAAGCGTTGCTGGCGAGTATTCGCAATCGTCCAGATTTCCAGTTGATCCAAACCGTTATGCTGCGCTCGCTGAGTCAGGCGGTGTATAGCGCTGATAATCAGGGTCACTTTGGCTTGAATTATGAGGCGTATACGCACTTCACTTCGCCGATTCGCCGCTACCCGGACTTGCTCACGCATCGGGCCATTCGCAGTGTGATTCGCTCGAAAATCGACACCCCGCACGTTAAGCGCGCAGGTGCCATGACCATTCCCAAGGCGCGCATCTATCCGTATGACGAGCCGGCGCTAAGTCACTTGGGCGAGCAGTGCTCGTTGTCTGAGCGGCGTGCCGATGAAGCCACGCGTGACGTGGTGAGCTGGCTTAAGTGCGAGTTTATGAAGGACCGCGTTGGCGAAACCTTCACTGGCGTGATCACGGCAGTAACCGGCTTCGGTTTGTTTGTGGAGCTGAAAGATATTTACGTTGAAGGCTTGGTGCATGTCACCGCGTTGCCTGGCGATTACTACCATTTCGATCCGGTTCATCATCGCTTAGCGGGTGAGCGTACCGGGCGCAGCTTCCGCCTTGGCGATAGCGTTGATGTGCGGGTAATGCGGGTTGACTTGGACGAGCGCAAGATCGATTTCGAGATGGCGCAAAGTGCGTTGGACGCACCCATTGGTCGCAAGGGTCGTGATTCGGCAGCAGCTCCGCGTGCACGGGCAGCCAAGGGTGGGGCAGCTAAGGCTGATCTGTCTTTTGCCAATACCGATGTAAAGCGCAGCCGCGAAGTTAAGCAGTCACTTCAGGGTGAAGCTAAGGGTGCTGGTCGCGCCAAGTCTGGCGGCTCGGCTTCGCCTAAGTCGGCAGATAAGGCTGGTAAGCCGGGTAGTCATCGCAAGGGGCCTGCCAAGTCCGGCGCGGCACGTAAACCTAAGGCTAAACCATGAGTGCTCTAGAGAAGATTTACGGCGTACACGCTGTCGAGGCGTTACTGCGTCATCACCCGAAGCGGGTTAAGCAGGTTTGGCTGGCCGAGAATCGTAACGATCCGCGCGTCAAGGTGTTGGTCGATCTGGCTGCGCAGTCGCGGGTGCCGGTGGGTCAGGCTGAGCGGCGTGAGTTGGACTCCTGGGTTGAGGGTGTGCACCAAGGCGTAGTAGCTGAAGTTAGCCCGAGCCAGGTGTGGGGCGAGGCGATGCTTGAGGAGCTGCTCGATCGCTCCGAAGGCCCGCCGTTGCTATTAGTGCTGGACGGCGTAACCGACCCGCATAACTTGGGTGCTTGCTTGCGCTCTGCCGATGCGGCGGGTGCGCTGGCGGTTATCGTGCCCAAAGACAAGTCGGCCACGCTGACACCTGCGGTGCGCAAAGTGGCTTGCGGCGCTGCGGAAGTGATTCCGTTGGTGGCGGTGACCAACTTGGCGCGTACTCTGGAGAAGCTCCAGCAGCGCGGTCTGTGGATCGTCGGTACGGCCGGCGAAGCTGATGTGGAGATTTATCAGCAAGACATGACCGGGCCAACCGTGCTGGTCATGGGCGCTGAAGGTAAAGGTATGCGTCGCTTGACCCGCGAGCATTGTGATTATCTGGTGCATCTGCCGATGGCGGGTAGCGTCAGCAGCCTAAATGTCTCGGTAGCAACCGGTGTTTGTTTGTTTGAAGTGATGCGCCAGCGTCGTGGCAAAACCTCGAAGTAAATCTGCATATTCCTAGGTGGGCGCAGTGCGCCCGCCTAGGACTTCTCAATTGGTCAAATATTCACCAATTACCTTGCGCATGGTCGACGGCTTCTCTAGACTTGCCGGCCTTGTTGCAGGCTGGGTGCTTTGGCATCTTCCTGCTTGGCAAGACACACAGTGTTCATCACTCCTTGTCTGACCGCTCTGGTGGCAGGCTAAACCCGTAAGGAGCATTTATGCGTCATTACGAAATCATCTTTTTGGTTCACCCGGACCAAAGCGAGCAAGTCGGCGGCATGGTTGAGCGTTATACCAAGCTGATCGAAGAAGACGGCGGCAAAATTCACCGTCTAGAAGATTGGGGTCGTCGTCAATTGGCCTATGCAATCAACAATGTTCACAAGGCTCACTACGTGATGCTGAACGTTGAATGCACCGGCAAAGCCTTGGCTGAGCTGGAAGACAACTTCCGTTACAACGATGCCGTGATCCGTAACCTTGTCATCCGTCGCGACGAGGCCGTTATCGACCAGTCCGAGATGCTTAAGGCTGAGGAAAACCGTAGCGAGCGCCGCGAACGTCGTGACCGTCCTGAAGGATCTGAATCCGCCCATGGCGATGACAGTGATGACAGCGACAGCGACAACGCTGACGAGTAATCCACGGATCTATTGAGGAGCCACTCTCATGGCACGTTTCTTCCGTCGTCGTAAGTTCTGCCGTTTCACCGCTGAAGAAGTGAAAGAGATCGATTACAAGGATCTCAACACTCTGAAAGCTTATGTATCTGAAACCGGCAAAATCGTTCCTAGCCGTATCACCGGTACTAAGGCTCGTTATCAGCGTCAGCTGGCTACCGCTATCAAGCGCGCTCGCTTCCTGGCCCTGTTGCCTTACACCGACAGCCACGGCCGCTAAGACCAGGCAGTTAACAAGCAGTAAAGGATAGATCGCATGCGAGCCTTAGCAGAATTCATTATGCGCGGTCGTATGCAGGCCACTCTCGCAGTGGTCGGTTCGGCGGCATTGCCGCTGTTGTTCTGGTTAAGTGCCGCAGCTGGCAGCCTTGTGCTGCTTAGGCGTGGCATGAATGACGCTTTCCCGATTGTAATTTGGGCGTTGTTGCCGGCAGTGTTTTGGTGGTTTCTCGGCGATCCGAGCATTCTGCTAGTCATGCTTGGCACACTGTCACTGGCGCAAGTTTTACGCGCCACTGACTCCTGGACTTGGGTGTTGTTGGCCAGTGTTGTACTGGGCGTGGTGTTTGCGCTGGTGCTCTGGGCTACATCTGCAGAACTGATTGCGGCACTGGCGGACGCTGTTCGCCAAGTACTCGAACAGTTCGCAGCTGAGAGCAAGGTACCGGCTGAGCAAATGACCAGCTTGAACGAATCGATGAATGCAACCGTGACCGGTTTGCTTGCTTCCTCATTGCAGGTAGTAAGTGTGCTTTGTCTGGTGCTGGCGCGATTCTGGCAGGCGGCTTTGTACAACCCTGGTGGCTTCGGTCAAGAATTTCGGGCGGTGCGTTTACCGTCAGCAGCAGCGTTACCCTTGCTGGCAGGCGTGCTTTTGACGCCGCAGTTGGGAGTGCCCGCCGCAGTATTGGCACCTATATGCATGGTGCCGCTGTTTTTCGCCGGACTCGCCTTAGGGCATGGTCTGATCGAAATGAAGCGGCTTTCCAGTTTCTGGAAAATTGGCCTGTATGTCGCGGTGTTACTACTCGGCAACCTGATCTGTCTTTTAGCTGTGGTTGACAGTCTGTTTGATTTTCGCGGTCGTTTGGCGCGCAAAAATGGCGCCGGGCCTGCGAACGGTGAAGGTTAAAAGTTAAAGAGGTTTACACCAAATGGAAATTATCCTGCTGGAAAAAATCGCCAACCTGGGCAACCTGGGCGATAAGGTAAATGTTAAGGCCGGTTACGGTCGTAACTATTTGCTGCCGCAACGCAAGGCTACTGCTGCAACCGCCGCCAACGTGGCTGCGTTTGAAGTGCGCCGCGCTGAGTTGGAAAAAGCTGCTGCTGAGAAGAAGGCTTCTGCTGAGGCGCGCGCTGCGCATCTGGCTGAGCTGGAAGTCACCATCACCGCTACCGCGGGCGATGAAGGCAAGCTGTTCGGTTCTATCGGTACTCACGACATTGCTGACGCCCTGACCGCCTCTGGCGTTGAAGTGGCTAAGAGTGAAGTGCGTCTGCCGAATGGCACTATTCGCGCTACTGGCGAATACGACGTTGCTGTGCACTTGCACACCGACGTTGAAGCTACAGTCCGTGTGATTGTAGTAGCCGGCTAAGCGTCGCCGTGAGCTTGCGCGCAAGCGCCGGCTCGCTAACATTGGGCACGTCATTGTGAAAACGATGACGTGCCTTTTGTCTTTGTGCAGCACCAGAATTGCGGGAAACCATGAACGCTAACGCCCCTGAGCAGTACGATCTGCAAACAGCCGCCCTTAAGGTGCCGCCGCATTCCATTGAGGCCGAACAAGCCGTATTGGGCGGCTTGATGCTGGATAACGATGCTTGGGAGCGGGTGCTAGATCAGGTTTCTGATGGCGATTTTTATCGTCATGACCACCGGCTGATTTTTCGGGCGATTGCCAAACTGGCCGATCATAACCAGCCGTTCGACGTAGTCACCCTGTCGGAGATGCTCGACAAAGAGGGGCAGACCGCGCAAACCGGCGGCCTGGCCTACCTCGGTGAGTTGGCCAAGAACACGCCCTCAGTGGCCAACATCAAGGCCTACGCGCAGATCGTCCGCGAGCGGGCTACCTTGCGCCAGTTGATCGGCATCAGCAGCGAAGTCGCCGACAGCGCCTTCAATCCGCAAGGCCGCAGTGCCGCCGAGATTCTCGATGAGGCCGAGCGCAAGATCTTCCAGATTGCCGAGGCGCGGCCAAAAACCGGCGGTCCGGTGTCGGTGAATGCCTTGCTGACCAAGGCCATCGACCGTATCGATACCTTGTTTAATACCGGCGGTGGTATCACCGGGCTGTCCACCGGTTATACCGATCTGGATGAGATGACCAGTGGCTTGCAACCGGCCGACTTGATTATCGTCGCCGGCCGACCCTCGATGGGTAAGACCACCTTCGCCATGAACTTGGTGGAGAATGCAGTGCTGCGCAGCGACAAAGCGGTACTGGTCTACTCGCTGGAAATGCCAGGTGATTCGCTGATTATGCGGATGCTCTCGTCCTTAGGGCGCATCGACCAGACCAAGGTGCGAGCCGGGCGTTTGGATGATGATGATTGGCCGCGCCTGACCTCGGCTGTCAATCTACTCAATGACCGTAAGTTGTTTATCGACGACACCGCCGGTATTAGCCCGTCGGAGATGCGCGCCCGGACCCGGCGTTTGGTGCGTGAGCACGGTGTGTTCGGCTTGATCATGATCGACTACCTGCAGTTGATGCAGATTGCCGGCTCCAGTGGCGACAACCGCACCAACGAGATTTCGGAAATCTCCCGCTCGCTTAAGGCCTTGGCGAAAGAGTTCAACTGCCCGGTCGTGGCGCTCTCGCAGCTCAACCGCTCGCTGGAACAACGGCCGAACAAGCGACCAATCAACTCCGACTTACGTGAGTCCGGCGCTATCGAGCAGGATGCTGACGTGATCATGTTCGTCTACCGCGACGAGGTGTATCACCCGGAAACCGAGTACAAAGGCATTGCTGAGATCATCATCGGCAAGCAGCGTAACGGCCCGATCGGCACCACGCGCCTGGCCTTCTTGGGCAAGTACACGCGTTTCGAAAACCTCGCGCCGGGTAGCTATCAGTTCGACGACGAATAGGTTGTTATCCCGTTAGCCTACGGCGCGCCGCTGGCTGGCGGACTGTTCGCTGCGCTCCTGAGTCCACCCTACTATTGCGCGGCAGGCTGGACTCAGTGCATGACCGGTACATAACCAATAAAAATGGCTGCTCAGCGGTTAAGATAGGCGCCCGTTTTATAGTCTAGGGCTGTGTCCATGCGTCCGCTTGTTGCCACCGTCGATCTTGCCGCCATCCGTCATAACTATGCCTTTGCCCAGCGCTGCGCGCCGGGTCGCTATGCCTTTGCGGTGGTCAAAGCGAATGCTTACGGGCATGGCGTGCGCGAGGT
>JBBKVZ010000153.1:0-4133 GCA_037968715.1 Pseudomonas sp. | reverse complement strand
CGCAATGGAGAACATCCTGATGCATGCTATCCGACACTGGTTACCCACCTTAACCCTCGCGGCTGCGGCCTGTTTAGGCATGGCACAAAGCGCCGTGGGCGCCGAAAAACCCAACATTTTGGTGATCTTCGGCGATGACATCGGCGTGCATAACATCAGCGCCTACAACCACGGCATTCAAGGTTTCCGCACCCCCAATATCGACCGCATTGCCAAAGAAGGCGCGCTGTTCACCGACGCTTACGGCGAGCAGTCGTGCACCGCCGGCCGTTCAGCTTTTATCCTCGGTGAGCATCCGTTCCGTACCGGCCTGCTGACCATCGGCATGCCCGGCGGCGCTGGCGGCATACCGGACTGGGCGCCGACCATGGCCGACGCCCTCAAAGAGCAAGGCTACGCCACCGGCCAGTTCGGCAAAAATCACTTGGGCGACCAAGATAAAGACTTGCCCACCAACCATGGTTTCGATGAGTTCTTCGGCAACCTCTACCACCTGAATGCCGAAGAAGAACCGGAAACCTACTACTACCCAAAAGACCCAGAATTTCGTAAGCAGTACGGCCCACGCGGGGTGATCCACTCGTTCGCCGATGGCAAAATTGAAGACACCGGGCCGTTAAACCGCGCACGGATGCCCACGGTCGACGAAGAAATCCTCGCCAGCACGCAGAACTTTATCGAGAAATCGGCCAAAGCTGACAAACCCTTCTTCGTCTGGTTCAACAGCACACGCATGCACGTCTGGACCCACTTGAAGAAGGAATCCGTGGGCCGCACCGGCAAAGGCCTGTATCCCGATGGCATGGCCGAACACGACGAGATGGTTGGTCAGTTGCTCAAACAACTGGACGATTTAAAAATCGCCGACAACACCATCGTCATCTACACCACCGACAACGGCGCGCAAAAGTTCACCTGGCCGGATGGCGGCACCAGCCCGTTCAAGGGCGAAAAAGGCACCTCGTTTGAAGGCGGCCACCGCGTGCCGCTGCTGGTCAAATGGCCGGGGGTAATCAAGCCGGGCACCGACTACAACGACATGATCGCCCACAACGACTGGATGCCGACTCTATTGGCAGCCGCCGGCAACAGCACCCTCAAGGAAGACCTGGCCAAGGGCACCACCCTCAACGGCAAGGAGTTCCGCGTACATCTGGACGGCTACAACTACCTGCCCTACTTCAAAGGTGAAGAAACTTCGGTGCCGCGCCACGAGTATTTCTACTTCGGCCAAGCGGGCGAGCTGAATGCCATTCGCTGGAATGACTTCAAAGTGACCTTCGCCTCGGTCGACGGCAACATCGCCATGGGTACACGCAAGGTGACCAACTGGCCGATCATCACCAACCTCAAAGAAGACCCATACGAAACCGCGCCGTATGAATCGTCGATGTACGTAAAGTGGGCTGGCGATGTGATGTGGATCGGCGTGCCAGTGCGTAAGGAAGTCGAGAAATTCCTCGCCACCCTGCCCGAATACCCGTTCCAAGAGGGACAAAGCATGAATCCCGCTGGCTTTAACTACCAGACCTACAAAGGCATGCAAATGGTTAAGCAACTGGAAGGGGTAAAACCCATCTTCGAGAAACTCAAGTCACTAAAAAAACTCACCGAGTGGTAATTACCCGCAGCGAAAAAGTGCGACAGTAGTCAAATGGGCTGTGCTTAAACAGCCCATTTTTTCTTTCGCACTTCACCACCGAGCACGACGCCAACCTGATCGACTGCACCGCATAAACAACCGATCAGCATTTGCATTCCTGCCTGAGGCTAGCGGCTACGCTGCCCGGGTCACGCGAGAGAGCGGCTATGAATTTTGATTATGTAATTGTCGGTGGTGGTTCCGCCGGGGCCACCTTGGCCGCACGCTTGAGTGAAAACCCGCAGACCACGGTGTGTTTGCTGGAGGCCGGCGGCGATGGCCAAGACCTGCTGATTCGCCTGCCAATCGGCCTGGCCGTCACCGTGCCCGGCCGGTTGAAGGGCAATAACTACTGCTATGAAACCACTCCGCAGCCCGGTCTAAACGGCAGACGCGGTTATCAGCCGCGCGGGCGTTGCCTAGGCGGCTCCAGCGCCATCAATGCCATGACCTATATGCGCGGCCACCCTCGTGACTATGACGACTGGGCCGCACTGGGTTGTGACGGCTGGTCGTTTGCCGAGGTGCTGCCGTACTTCAAACGCAGCGAAGGCAATCAGCGTGGCGCCAGTGAATACCACGGCGACCATGGCCCATTGCAAGTCGGCGAGCAGCAAAACCCACGCCCGGTCAGCTTGGCGTTTGTCGACGCGGCGATTGAAGCCGGGATTCCCGCCAACAGTGATTTCAATGGCGCCGAACAAGAAGGTGCAGGGCTTTACCAAGTCTCGCAGTTTTTTCATGGCCCAAAAAACGGCGAGCGCTGTTCAGCCGCCGCCGGCTACCTGCACCCGGTCATGCACCGCCCCAACCTCACGGTGCTGACTAAGACCCAAGCGTTACGGGTCATGCTTGCAGAGCAACGCGCCACTGGCGTGGAAGTGCTGCGCAGCGGTCAGCGCGAAATAGTCCACGCCGATAAAGAAGTCATCCTCTGCGGCGGGGCCTTCAACTCGCCGCAATTGCTGATGCTCTCCGGCATCGGCGATCCGGCTGAACTGGCGCGCCACGGCATCAAGACGCAACACGAACTACCCGGGGTGGGTAAGAACCTGCAGGACCACATCGATCTGGTGATCACCTTCCAGTCTAAAGATGACGACCTGTTCGGCCTGACCCTGCCCACCGCGTTGAATATGCCAGGGCATATCAATCAATGGCGCAAAACCGGCGAAGGCTTACTGGCGTCGCCGTGCTGCGAAAGTGGCGCGTTCGTCAAATCCAGCCCGGAGCTGGAGCGCCCCGACCTGCAACTGAACTTCATCATCGCCAAGCTGGAAGACCACGGGCGCAAGCTGCATCTGGGCAGCGGCTTCACTTGCCATGTCTGCGTGTTACGGCCGAAAAGTGTCGGCACTGTCCGCCTGACAGACAGCAACCCGCTGTCGGCACCGTGTATCGACCCACACTTCCTAGAACACCCAGATGATGTTGACGCGCTGCTGGCCGGGGCCAAAATTATCCGCACCATCATGCGATCGCCGGCGATCAGCAACCTTGTCGACCAAGAGCTACTGACCCCGGACACCGACACCGATGCTGGGCTGATCCGGCATATCCGCGCGCATGCCGACACCCTCTATCACCCGATCGGCACCTGCAAAATGGGCAACGATGCCCTTGCCGTAGTTGACCCACAACTGCGCGTGCATGGCCTACAGGGCTTGCGTGTAGTGGACGCCTCAGTGATGCCGACCTTAATCGGCGGGAACACCAACGCCCCAACCATCATGCTCGCCGAGCGGGCTGCCGATTTTATCCGTGGCTAACCGCCAGTAACGCGCACCTGCGCCAGCCCCATAAGGGCTGGCGCAGTAGCAAACCACGGCTTAAACCATCGGTATTTATGCCTCATTTGTCTTGCAGCCAAGGCTCAACGTCCGGGGTTATACTCGCCGCATATCGACTAAATGCGCCGTACCCGAATTATGAGCACTGCAGCCCCAAAGCCCCCAGCTATAAAAGTCGTCAGCATTGAACAAATGCGCGCAAGCTTGGCCAAAAACTGGCTGGAGCAAGAGCAAGAGCGCCTCAGTCATGCTTTTCTGGCTGCACTTAAAGAGGTTATGAGCCACTGCGAACAGTTGCGTGGCGAACTGGCCGAACAACAGCTACTGGAGCAACAAGCGCAAGCCGCCTTAACGTTGGCCGACAAGCTGCGTTTGAAGGTTGGTGTGCCATTGTCCAGCCCGCACATGTCGACGCAGGCGCAGCAATTGCCGCCGATTCGCGCCCGCATTGCCGAACTGCAAGAAGAACTCGCCCTTAACAGCCCCGGAAATAAACTGCTGCCAGGCGGAAAAAGCTCAATGCTGTCTAGGGCAACCGAGCGAAATGATGCTGCGGTTAAACAACTTCACGCGCAAAGCAACATGGCCCGTGCAGCATGGGTTGAAACACACCTGCAAGAACTGCTGTTCGAAGAACACAATCGCATGACTGAAGCCCGCAAAGCGGCGATTGACTCAGTTGCCCGCAAAGCACTGCGCTC
>JBBKVZ010000152.1:0-5415 GCA_037968715.1 Pseudomonas sp. | reverse complement strand
AGCCCAAGCGGGCAATGCGCACAACAAGGCAGCGCAAAGTACGAGTAAACGCATAGTTGAATCCACAGACCAGAATCAGCAAAAGAGTAATTCTGGGCGAATCAACAAGATGGCGCTGCCACAAAGCCATGACAGTTTGATGAACTTAGCCAAACGGTCGTGACTCGCCATCGACGGCCCTAGCTGAGCTGAGTTTGCCGAGACGGCTAACCGCTGGACTTAGCCCACAAGCGCTCAGCCACAATACGCTGCGCCGCTTAGCGAGTGAGTGAGCACTTGGTCGTACCAAGCGAAGTCGCCAACCGCCAGCAACTGAATGCCGGCCTCTTTGTGCAACTGCCAATAAGCTTCGAGGGCTTTCTTCAGTTCAGGGTCGCGACCGATACGCGGGCAACCCAGAGTGTGGGACAAGGCCATAACAAAAGGCTCCATCAGCTAAATAAGAAGAAGCTATTCTCAGCAGCAGCGCCAGATGAGACAAACTCACTCCATTCGCCTTGAACGACAGATTCATTCATGTAAGGTAGACACACTGCAACCATCTCAGCGCCAGTATGTATGGCTGCGAATGGATGAAAATCGCCCCCCTACCGAGGCCGCCATGCTCGAAATACGCCACCTAAAAACCCTGCATGCCCTGCGCGAAACTGACAGCTTAGTGCTGGCCGCCGAACGCCTGCACCTTACGCAGTCAGCGCTTTCCCACCAATTCAAAGAGCTGGAGGAACGCCTCGGCCTGCCGCTGTTTATGCGCAAGAGCAAACCCGTGCGCTTCACCAGCGCTGGCCTACGTCTGCTGCAACTGGCCGACACTTTGCTGCCGCAATTGCGCACCGCCGAGCGTGACATGGCGCGCTTAGCCGGTGGTACGGCCGGGCGTTTGCACATGGCGATCGAATGTCACAGCTGCTTTCAGTGGCTGATGCCGACCATCGACCAGTTCCGCGATGCTTGGCCAGAAGTGGAGCTGGACCTGGCCTCAGGCTTCTCCTTCGCCCCCCTGCCCGCCTTGGCCCGTGGTGATCTGGACCTAGTAGTGACCTCCGACCCGATCGAAATGGCCGGCATTACCTATGTGCCGCTGTTCACTTACGAAGCCCTGTTGGCCGTGGCCAATCAGCACCCACTGGCGGGCAAGAGTTTTATCGTTGCCGAAGACCTCAGCAGCGAAACGCTGATCACCTATCCGGTGGAGCGTGACCGCTTAGACATCTTCAGCCGTTTTCTGGAACCGGCCGATGTTGAACCAGCGCAGGTGCGCACCTCTGAACTCACCGTGATGATGATGCAACTGGTGGCCAGCGGGCGCGGCGTGTGCGGTTTACCGAACTGGGCGCTGCACGAATACAGCTCGCGCGGCTACGTAACCGCCAAGCGTTTGGGTGATAAAGGCCTGTTCGCCACCTTGTTCGCCGGGGTGCGCACCGACATGCTCGACTCGCCGTTTATGCGCGACTTCTTGCTCACTGCCAAAGACACCTCATTCGCCAACCTCGAAGGCGTCAGCGTGGCGCGCAACTGAGAGCCATTAGCCGCGCTATTTATCAAGGCGTGGCTTTTCTGTTACGTGCGGCATACCGGTTTTGTAGGGTGGGCTTTAGCCCACCAGCGCTCGACAAGGGACTCGGTGGGCTAAAGCCCACCCTACGGTTGCCAATCTGCCAGTGCCCGGCTGGCAGTCACGCCAAGGCGCTAGCCGGATAAGCCTCGTATAAATTGCCGCGTTGTCAGCCAGTCGCTGCCGCTTATCGAGATAGACCGATGCCTGTTTACAAAGCTCCCCTGCGTGACACGCGTTTTTTGCTCAATGAAGTATTAGATTTCCCCGCCCATTACCGCAATCTCGCCAGCGGTGCCGACGCCACCCCAGACATGGTCGATGCCATTCTGAGCGAGTGCGCCAAGTTCAGCGAAGAGGTGCTCAGCCCGCTAAACCAAAGCGGCGACCAAGAAGGTTGCCACTTTGAAAACGGCAACGTGCGCACCCCCAAAGGTTTCAAAGAGGCTTACGCCAGCTACGCCGCTGGTGGCTGGCAGGGCCTGTCCCACCCGGTTGAGTTCGGTGGGCAAGGCCTGCCAATGAGCCTTGGCCTGCTCAAATCGGAAATGATGGCCACCGCTAATTGGTCGTT
Organism: Pseudomonas sp.; assembly: GCA_037968715.1. GTDB lineage: Bacteria > Pseudomonadota > Gammaproteobacteria > Pseudomonadales > Pseudomonadaceae > Aquipseudomonas. The sequence continues at coordinate 3,283 of JBBKVZ010000152.1, read as the reverse complement.
CACCATGTATCCCGGCCTGTCGATGGGAGCGATGAACACCCTGCTGCAACACGGCAGTGAAGAGCAAAAACACAGCTACCTGACCCCGCTGACCGAAGGCCGCTGGACCGGCACCATGTGCTTAACCGAGCCACAGTGCGGCACCGACTTGGGCCAAGTAAAAACCCGCGCCGAAGCCAACAGCGACGGCAGCTATGCGCTGACCGGTAGCAAGATTTTCATCTCCTCGGGTGAGCATGATCTTACCGAAAACATCGTCCACATCGTGCTGGCTCGCCTGCCCGATGCCCCCAAGGGCACCCGAGGTATTTCACTGTTTATTGTGCCCAAGTTCTTGCCGGGCACCGACGGCAGCCTAGGCGCGCGTAACGGCGTTAGCTGTGGCTCGCTGGAACACAAAATGGGCATCCACGGCAACGCCACGTGCGTGATCAACTTCGACGCGGCCAGCGGCTTTCTGATCGGCCCGCCGAACAAAGGCCTGGAATGCATGTTCACCTTTATGAACACCGCCCGCATCGGCACCGCTGTCCAGGGGTTGGCCCACGCCGAACAAGCCTATCAAGGCGCCTTACGGTATGCCAAAGAGCGCCGCTCGATGCGCGCTTTGTCGGGCACCCAAGAGCCGACACAGACGGCCGATAGCCTGATTCACCACGGTGACGTACGGCGCATGCTGCTGACCCAAAAAGCCATCGCCGAAGGCGGTCGTGCGCTGATCTATCTGGCCAGTCAACACGCGGACAAAATGATCGATGGCATGCTTAACGATAACCCGCAGCAATACCAATACTGGGACGACCAACTGGGCTTTATCACCCCAATCCTCAAAGGCTGTCTAACTGAGCTCGGGCTGGAAGCGGCCAACATTGGCATGCAGGTATTCGGCGGCCACGGCTATATCCAAGAACACGGTATGGAACAGATCGTCCGTGATGCGCGGATCTCCACGCTGTATGAAGGCACCACCGGCATCCAAGGCCTCGACCTATTGGGCCGTAAAGTGCTGATGATGAGCAAAGGCAAAGCGGTGTGGGAGTTCACTAAACCCATCGGAAAATTCGCTATCGAGCTGCTGAAAACCGAGCCGAAGATGCGCCGGCGCGCCCTGACCCTGCTGAAAATTGTCGGCCAATGGAATTACCTAACCCTGCGGATTGCCTTGCTGGCACGCAAAGATCGCGAAATGGTCAGCACGGCCAGCCATGACTTTTTGATGTACTCCGGCTACGCCACCTTGGCCTGGTCTTGGGCCCAGCAAGAAGCAGTGGCGCAGCGCAAACTGCGTGAAGGCGGGCAAGACTCCAGCGAGTTCTATCAAGCCAAAATTGCCACCAGCGATTTTTACTTTGAGCGTCTGTTGCCCCGCGCAAAAAGCCACGCTGCAGCCATGCTCAAGCCAACCAAGTCGACCATGCAATTGCCCAGCGAGCATTTCTTGTTCGACTGACTCAGCAAGGCTATGCCAATGAACCTCGCGTTTAAGGCGTAAAAGACATTGGCGCTTGCTTGGCCCGCTGCCTAATAAACTGTTTTATTTCAGCCCCGTAGTGCTGCCAGCTTTCGGCTGGCAGCCAACGTTGATAGAGCGCAGTGACCGAGTCCGGCTCTGCCAATAGCAAACGCACGGCCTTATCGATACGGGTGGCCATCGCCCTACCCCAAGGGTTGCGCGGGCAATAAGTGCCGGCCAACGCCAAGCCGGGCATATCAGCCAGTGGCACGCTGCGCAAAGCCTCTGCTTGCGGATTAGCCTGAGCAAAACCAAGCACAATTGGTGAATACTCAAACGTGTAATCAAACCGTTGATGGCTAAGCATCTGCAGTAAGCGATCACCATTACTGGTTAGATTAATCCCAGCTATTTTTTTAGCGGTCAATTGCGCCTGCAAACGTGCTTGCAACTGTGCTGGATAGACGCGCTGAATTAAAAAACCACCGCGCAATTTTGCAGCCAGTAAGTCTTCCAGCCATAAGCGTCCATCGACCATAGGCAAGTGTTCGAATTGGCTGGCGCGCACCACCACCTGCATCGGTGGAATCACCAAAAATGGCACAAAATAAGCTATTTGATCACGCTCGGGCGCTTGCAGAACCCCGGCCAAACACACGTTCCGCTTATGGGCTAGGTCATATAAACCACGCGCCATATTACCCACCTGATTTTGCACCGGCACATCGGTTATGTGCGTATCCAGCAAGCGTAAATAGTCGACTAACAAGCCGTCCTGCAGCTGGCCATCTCGCAGGTTCACCACACCTGGAAAAGGCATGAATACCCAGGTTAATGGCTCAAGAGCCCTTACGGGCAAAGACAACAGCACGAGCAGTACCATGAAAAAAATGCGCGCCATGCCACTCATTCCCTGAATATTTGCTTAAACCATAGGCCAAATCCATCCGCCTTGCCGAGGCGAGCAACCATCAAGAGGCCCCCTGCGCGGGCCTTTTTTTTTGAGCAGCAAAAAGTACCTATAGGTCGTGCACAGTGCATGGGGCAATACGGCCAAGCATGCAAAATGCACGAATGAGCAGGTTTTAAATACTTACTAAGTAATTGATTTAAAACGATTAATAATTTTTTAAAAAGCTGGCACGGGGCCTGCAACACTACTTGTGTCAGCGCAACCAATGAAGGTTTCCGCTAATTAACTTATGCAGGAGCACCACCCATGAAGCAGCCAATCAAGCACTTTGCCAGCGCCACTCTGACCGCCACTGCCTTGGGCCTGTTGTTAGCCGGGCCAGTTCTTGCCAATACCAGCACTGCAGCGATGCCGATCATGTTGGCCGCAAGTGAAGCAATGAACAGCACCGAAGATGCAGTCTCCGATACTTGGATCACCAGCAAAGTGAAGTCGACCTTTCTGGCGGACAGCGAGTTAAGCGGTATCGACATTAAAGTCGAAACCAACCAAGGCGTAGTCACCCTGTCGGGTGTTGTTGCCACCGAAGCTGAGCACGACCTGGCAGTAGCCAAGGCTAAAGAAATCAAAGGCGTAACCGCCGTTGCTTCCGAAGCCCTGAAAACCGCTGAATAAATCAACCGCACTAAGCGGGTTCGAACAAGTGCCCGCTATCCAGACCATCATGAGGATTGAGCTATGAACTCTGACGTCATTAAAGGCAAATGGAAGCAACTCAATGGTCGCATCAAAGAGCGTTGGGGCAACCTGACAGATGATGACCTGGATGTTGCCGAAGGCCACACTGAATATTTAACCGGCAAGCTGCAAGAACGTTACGGTTACAGCAAAGAAAAGGCTCAGGATGAGCTGCGCGA
>JBBKVZ010000151.1:0-3341 GCA_037968715.1 Pseudomonas sp. | reverse complement strand
CTGCGCCGTACTTTCGAATTTTCAATCCGCAGCGCCAATCTGAGCGCTTTGATGCCCACGGCCGGTTTATTCGCCACTGGCTGCCCGAGCTGGCCAGTGCCAGCAACAAAGAGCTGCATTACCCCGATCCGAACGCACAGAGCAGCGGTGGTTTGTTCGGTCAGCCGGTGTATCCCCGCCCGATGGTCGACCTGAGCAAAACCCGCGCACGCGCTTTGGCCGCTTTTAAGAACCTGCCGCAATTAAGCGACTGCGTTGAGTCATAACTAATCTGGCGCTGGCACCTACCTTGGCGTAAATGGCCAAGGTAGGTGCCGGCCGCGAGCGGCAAACTGTCACACAACGGTCAAATCTGCTGGGCATGCTTACGCTCACCTACAACTGCGAGTTGTAAGGCGTGCGTGCCTGCCAGCGAGACTTCATGATCCTCAGTAACGAGCAACTGCAACGTGACGCCGATCTTTTTGGCTGGCTGTACGGTTACCGTTTTCGCCCCGGTGAGCGCGGTCGCGAGATCACCTCCAGCGAAGCACTGCAACTGTTGCCGCAAGCCGAGCATGCGGACGAATTCCTCTGGCTACACCTGAACCTTTCCCATGCCGCGTGCGAACGCTGGATGAGCACGCACTTGGAGCTGCCCCCGGAATACTTCGAAGCGCTGCACGAAGGCTCGCGCTCGACCCGCATCGAATACGTCGACTCGGCGCTACTCGGGGTGGTCAACGACATGGTGTTTTGTCTCGACAAACCGCTGCCATCGAATGTCTCAACCCTGTGGGTGTGCGTCAGTAAGCGGCTGATCATTAGCGCGCGCCTGCAACCGCTGCATTCGGTAGACAAACTGCGCTCCTCGGTGAAGGCCGGTGAATGCTTTCGCTCACCACTGGAGTTGCTGGTGCATCTACTGCGCGACCAGGGCGAAGTGCTGACGCAGATCGTGCGCCAAACCAGCCTGAGTGTTGATCAGATCGAGGATCAGCTGCTTTCAGTGCGCCAGACCAGTAATCGCGCCGAACTGGGCGCCAACCGCCGAGTACTGGTGCGCCTGCAACGGCTGCTGGCGCTGGAGCCCAGTTCGTTGTTGCGACTGCTCAATCGCCCGCCACCGTGGCTGCAAAAGGAAGATGTAAAGGAGCTGCGCAAATCCACCGAAGAATTTGCCCTAACCATCAACGACCTCGTTGCGCTCGGTGAGCGGATCAAGCTGCTCCAGGAGGAAATCGCCGCCAACCTTAGTGAGCAGAGCAACCGCACGCTGTTCACCCTCACGGTGGTCACGGTGTTGGCGTTACCAATCAACATCACTGCTGGTTTCTTCGGCATGAACGTCGGCGGTATTCCGCTGGCCGATACACCGCATGGTTTCTGGATTTTGGTGGTGCTGGTCTCGACCTTCACCGTTTTGGCCGGGCGCTGGGCATTTCGCAAGCGTCAAGATTACTGACCAAAAAGTCAAAAATAAGGCTTTCTGGGCCGTTGTCGTCCGGCATTAACAGGAACGTAACAAAGTTGCTGCAAGGTTGGCGAACCCTTACAAGGAGCTTCGCCGATGAAAAGCTTGATGAAATCTGCAGCACTCGCCGTTACGGTTTCCCTTTGCGCCACCTCCCTGGCCTTTGCTGATGAAAGCGTGCGCCTGACCGGTTCTGGCGCCAGCTTCCCAGCACCGATTTACCTCACTTGGTTTAAAGACTTCAGCAAGAAAAACGCCGGTGTGACGGTGGATTACCAGTCCAAGGGCAGCGGTGCAGGCGTGCAAGATTTTCTCAACAACACCGTGGACTTCGCGGCCAGTGACTCGGCCATGAAAGAAGAAGACATGGCCAAGGTTGCCGAGGGCGTGCAACTGCTGCCAATGACTGCCGGCGAAATCGTGCTGGCCTATAACCTGCCAGGCAACCCTAAAGTGCTTAAGTTGCCACGCGAGGTTTACTCGAACATCTTCTTGGGCAAAATCACCCAGTGGAACGACCCACAAATCGCTGCTGCCAACCCTGATCTGAAATTAGCGGATATGCCGATCACCGTGGTGGTGCGTGCCGATTCCAGCGGTACTACTGCGGTATTCACCAAGCACCTGTCGGCAATCAATGCTGAGTTCGAGAAAGCCCTCGGCGAAGGCAACACCGTTAACTGGCCGGCCAGCGACAAATTCATCAAGTCGCCGAAAAACGATGGTGTGACTGCCACCGTGCGCCAGACCCCTGGCTCCATTGGCTACATCGAATACGGCTTCGCCAAACTGGCCAAGGTCGACTTTGCCCAGTTGCAGAACAAGGCTGGCGTATACGTAGTGCCTAACGCCGAAAGCGGTGCCGAAGCTTTGGCTGCGGTGCAGATGCCAGAAAGCCTGGTGGCTTGGCTGCCAGACCCAGATGGCGCTAAGTCGTATCCGATCACCTCGTACACCTGGATGATCTTCCGTAAGCACAATGAAAGCCCAGCCAAGGCCAAGGCCATGCGTGAAATGGTTGAGTATGGCTTGGTTGAAGGGCAGAAAATTGCCGACTCGATGGGCTACATCCCACTGCCACAAGTGGTGATCGATCAGGTTCGCAAAGCTTCTGCCAACATCCAGTAACCCTCGCCAGACCTCTTCCGGCGTGGGCTACTTGCCTGCGCCGGGCGGGGCTAAACCCCACGGGACTAACGTCCACGTTTTGGATTTAGCCAATGAACAAACCTTTTGTCGTACCGGTTAACCCGGACTCCGCCTGCCAGCCACCCTCCGCCAAGGATTTCCTGCTCGACCGCACCTTTCGCGCATTAGCACGCGTAGGTGTCGTTCTGGTTCTGGCGCTGGTATTTGCGATTATTTATGAAGTGGGCAGCAAGGCGCTTCCAGGCATGGAGAAACACGGCCTAGACGTTATTTTTGGCAGCGTATGGGACGTTAATCAGGAAAAGTACGGCATTTTGCCGGCTATTTGGGGCACGCTGTACAGCGCCTCAATCGCGCTGCTGATCGCCGGTTTTTTCGGCGTCAGCATGGCCATTTTTCTCACCCAAGATTTCTTACCCGCGCAGCTAAGCGCGGTATTTCGCACCATCGTCGAATTGCTCGCGGCCATTCCTAGTGTGGTTTACGGCCTGTGGGGGATCTATGTAGTGATCCCGGCGATTCGCCCGCTAACTGCCTGGTTGAACAGCGAACTCGGCTGGATACCGTTCTTTAGTACCACCCTCAGCGGGCCTGGCTTACTGCCGGCCTCGCTGGTGCTGGCCATTATGATTCTGCCGACCATCGCCGCCGTTTCGCAGGATGCCCTAGCGGCCGTACCGATGAAAACCAAGCAAGCCGCCTATGGCATGGGCACCACCCACTGGGAAGCGATTCTCAA